>CAYXDY010000063.1:0-315 GCA_964463905.1 uncultured Candidatus Saccharibacteria bacterium | reverse complement strand
GCGTCCGTAGACAGTCACAGCTGTACCTGCACGGCCATAGTTGGGAGCAAGGTATAATATTGTCGGAATAGTAGTATTGTTATATCCCGGGTAACAATCAGACGGGTAAATCATCGGACAAATTGGTGGAATAGGATTATTGGTGTTAGAACTAAGACTAGACAACGTAGTCCAGTCGGCTCGGCCAGTAGCCATGAGTCCTCTAGACTGCTGGTAGCTCATTACTGCCACGCGAGTCCTCTGTCCATAAACACCATCAAGTGCTCCGACAGAGTACCCATGACTCTGTAAGATTTGCTGTAAGGCTGTTACATC
>CAYXDY010000062.1:3684-4505 GCA_964463905.1 uncultured Candidatus Saccharibacteria bacterium | reverse complement strand
GAGCTTAATCAAATAGAAGCCCAGCTTGCACAGCTCATAGCTCAGCAGAAAGAACAACAAAAGCAGACAGGAACTCTGACAGGGGATGTGAATTATCTAAATAGCCAAATTAAAGCTCTCCAGACCAAGGTTAGGGCTCGAGCACTTAAGATAAGCCAGCTTAAGGCAGATATTGGCACCAAGGTTAGTAAAATTGGTACGTTGTCCCAGAAGATAGAACGAGAGCATGAGTCGTTAGCTCAGTTGTTGCGTAATACCAATGAGTACGACAAAGTAAGCTTAATACATTTAGTGCTTGCTGATGGAAGCGTTTCAGACTTTTATAGCGATCTAGAATCTTATTCTTCTATCAAAGAAGCGGTGAAAGTTTCTGTAAATCAGATTAGAGGTATTAAAGCAGAGACAGAAGCTGAAAAGAAAGATTTGGAAAACAAACAAAACGCTGAAACAGATGCCAAGGTAGAACTAGAAAACAGTCAAAAGAAAGTAGCTCAGAGTGAAGCTGAAAAGAAAAGACTCCTCGCAATTTCCAAAGATAAAGAAGTAGAATACAAGAAGCTAGCATCCGAGAAGAAGGCTCAGGCTGACAAGATCCGTGCAGCCTTGTTCCCACTTCGTGACAGTGCAGCCATACCTTTTGGTACAGCGCTTAAGTATGCTGAAAACGCAGCCAAGGTTACTGGAGTACGAGCGGCTTTTGTTCTAGCTATTTTACAACAAGAATCCAATATGGGAGCCAACGTCGGCTCTTGTGTTATAGCCAACCTTACTACTGGAGAGACTAAAGGAGTTAACTCTGGAACAATTTTCAAAAAAGGAAT
>CAYXDY010000062.1:0-3674 GCA_964463905.1 uncultured Candidatus Saccharibacteria bacterium | reverse complement strand
CAGTAAAGATATCTCATCCATCCGGTCATTGGAAACAATTTTCAAAAATGGAATTCACCCGACTCGAGACTTGCCTCTATTGCAAGAGATAGTCACCAGTGTAGGTAGGAATCCTATGACTACTCGAGTGTCATGTCCTATTGCTGGAGTGGCCGGTTATGGAGGAGCCATGGGCCCGGCACAGTTTATACCTTCTACTTGGAATATGATTAAGAGCCAAGTAGCTAGTATCTTAGGTAAGACAACTCCTGACCCCTGGAACCCAGAAGACGCTATTACTGCTTCGTCTGTCTTGCTTAAGGGTAATGGTGCTGCTGGAGGTACATACACAGCCGAGCGGACAGCTGCTCTCAAATACTACGCCGGAGGTGGATGGAGTAAGGCTTCCAATGCCTTCTACGGCAACCAGGTAATGGCGAGAGTAGAGAAGATTCAGGCCGACATAGATTTGCTTTATAACCAGTAGTATGTTAATCTTTTGAGACATGAAAACAGACATTCACCCAAAATTTGATATTACAGCCAAGGCCATCTGCGCATGCGGAGCGACCTTTGAAGTGGGTTCAGTTATGCCAGAAATCCGAATGGAAATCTGCAGTGCTTGCCACCCTTTCTACACAGGTAACGAAAAGATAATGGACACTGCTGGACGCGTAGACCGCTTCAAGAAGCGCCAAGCTCTAGTTGCTACTACTAAAGCCAAAAAGGCTGCATAACATAAGTACCATAATTTGTCGCAGTGCACCTGCGACTGATTTGTGGTATTTTTACTATTATGGACATAGACGAACTTAAAAAAGATCATCGGACCAACTACCTAGCTGTAAACTTGGAGCGTCTTTTGCGTGCTGAGGCAGAGGTAAGAGAAATGCTAGCAAGCGACGACACCCTTCATGATTTGGCTGCTGAAGAATTGAAAGGTATCCAAGTAGAAAAGGAGGCAATAGAGAAGCAGATTGAAGATATTTTAGCGAAAGACAAAGAGGAAGAAGAATCTCCTAATGAAGTAGTTCTAGAAGTGCGAGCCGGGGCAGGCGGAGACGAAGCCTCACTTTTCGCCTGGGAGCTCGCGCATATGTACGAGAGATTCTCCGAGATTAAGGGCTTCCAATGGAAGACCAACTACGAATCCAAGAATGACCAAGGTGGCTACAAAGAAGCTTCTTTCGAAATCAAAGGTAAAGATGTATACAAGCTTATGCGCTATGAGACGGGCGTGCACCGAGTGCAGAGAGTGCCAGCTACAGAGAAGAATGGCCGAGTCCATACTTCTACTGCATCAGTGGCTGTGCTTCCTATCAAGAAGAAGACTAGCTTTGTCGTAAACCCAGCTGAATTTGATATGGAATATTCTCGCTCTGGAGGTAAGGGTGGGCAGAACGTCAACAAAGTTGAGACTGCCGTACGCATAATCCATATTCCTACAGGCCTAGACGTGCGCTCTACCAACGAGCGTAGCCAGCTAGCCAACAGAGAGAAGGCGATGATGATATTGGTAGCCAAGCTCGAACAGCTCAAAGAAGAAGAGGAGAACAAGAAGTACGCCAGCGAACGCAAGGACCAGATAGGCACAGGGGACAGGTCTGAGAAGATTCGTACCTACAACTTCGCTCAAGACAGAGTCACCGACCACCGCATCAAGAAGTCTTGGCACAACTTACCTAAGATATTAGAAGGAGATATAGAAGATATAATAGGAGCATTAAGTTCCGGTGAAGTGGGCACTGAAGAAGAGGAGTAAATTTGAATAATTTAGTTTTTCTTGCGTTTAATTTTTTATAAATGTAAAATTGTTTTGTATCCATGTTCGTTGTCGCCACGCAAGTCGTTCCGAAAGGTCCGCAACCGAATGCCCATGCCCGTTAAGCGCTCTCAAAAAGGCGATTTACGCCATGATCATTTTGCTTACAGACCGAAGGGAGGTGGGAAGAGAAAGAAACCAGTGTTGGGGATTTTTCGAGAGGAATTGATTCATCTGTTTTTCTCGAAATACAACCATCACGAGGCGCTCGCCGAGCTACGCCGCATGAATCGACGCGGTATTCTCGACGAGTTCATCGGGTGCTTAGAGCGCCTGATTCGTGCCAACAAGGAAAGTCGGGCACGACTCGAAGGTCGGTGTCGTCACCACATGATCAACAGGTCGAACGGAGGGACCAATCACATCGGCAACAAGTTGCTGCTCTATCTCCACCGCGAGAAGCTTCTCCACTTGCTCTTCGGCGACAAAAACCAGTACCAGATACTAAGTGAAATGCGTCGCATGAACGAAGGCGGCGCACTCACGCAGTATGTCCGGCGGCTGGAACGCGTCGTTCGCGCGAAGGAGAACCAGAGGCAACTCTGGTGGGAAAAGCCCCAAACGCACGACATTGCGGTAAACGTAGACATCGTCCCTTAGAAAGGGGGGACACAAGAATGGCAAGGCGCTGGTTGACCACCTACGCCTTGCCATTTCGAATTTTATTTTGCATTTAAAATAGTGTGTGGTATACTTTTTTGGTAGTGCTCGCAAGTCGTTTTTGAGTTTCTACACCATCTTTTAGGAGTTGGTATTAAAAATAGGTTTTGCCCGATTTTTAAAAACGGGAGAAGTAAATAAATGGCTACAAAGCTATATGTAGGGGGACTACCTTACAGTACACAAGAAGATGCTCTAAGAGACCTCTTCGCACAAGCTGGGTCCGTGACTTCAGCTGTGATTATCATGGACAAAATGTCTGGTCGTTCTAAGGGTTTCGGTTTCGTTGAAATGTCTTCAGCTGAAGAGGCTGCAAAGGCTATTGAAATGTTCAACGACCAGGACTTCGAAGGACGCAAGCTTACTGTCAACGAAGCTCGCCCTATGGAAGCTCGCCCTCCACGAACAGGTGGAAATGGTGGCGGATATGGAGGTGGTAATGGTGGATACGGTGGCGGCGGAGGACGCCGAGAGTACTAATTTTTAAATTAAACTTTCAAACAAAAACCCTGCATATGCAGGGTTTTTGTTTGTTCTGGTGAGCGTGGATGGAATCGGACCATCGACCTCTGTCTTATCAGGACAGCGTTCTACCACTGAACTACACGCTCAATAGAAAAAACTATAACAAAAATAATACCTATAAGCAACAATTTGCATCCTTTTCGTCTTTCTATTATACTGGGATAAAGGCGTTTCGCCTTTCTTTTTGTGGTAAATACAGGTAACAATTCAAATAAGAATAACTGGTGGCAACCGGCAGTAGAGATATTCTCTGAAGTTTCTACTTGGATTGCAGGGCCGATAATCTTCGCCCTGATTGTGGGTAAATACCTAGACGGCAGATTTGATACCAAGCCCTGGTTCTTCATCGGACTTACAGCATTAGCTTTCATGGTTTCTGCGTTTGGCATAGTCAGAGCTGTGACCAAATATATGAAGAAATTGGAAATAGAGAATAAAAATGATATAACAAAAGAGCAGAAATAATATATGGCAGCCCCAAACACAACCAAAGAATTATATAATCCAGAAACAGGCGAGGGATATCTTTCTCACGACCTTACGCTATATGCTGAGCCAGTTGTATTTTTTGAAAATTTTCATGTTACCAACGCTCTCCTCACTTCTTGGGCAGTGGTTATTGTTTTAGTAATTATCGGTCTTGTTCTACGCTCTAAGCTTAAGCAAGTTCCCGGCAAGCTCCAGAGTG
>CAYXDY010000061.1:0-4635 GCA_964463905.1 uncultured Candidatus Saccharibacteria bacterium | reverse complement strand
AGTCCGAAACCCGCCCGCATTCCTCCCCAGACCCCTCCTGCGGGCGGGAAATCAGCCGAGGCAGGGCGAATCCATTCCCCCAGACAAATTGTTTCGCCCTGCCGAGTCCTTTTTAATAGTTTTAATCATTTGGATTTTGCTCGAAATAGTTTCGAACTTTGTCCAACAAACACCGCATTGGGTTGTAAGGAAATAGGGAGTTTAAAATATGAATCAATGAAAACAACTATATTCTCAACAAAGCAAATAAAAAAAGCTGCAGAAATGATAAAACAGGGCGAATTAGTGGCTTTTCCTACGGAAACGGTTTATGGTCTTGGGGCTAATGCGTTAGATTCAAAAGCGGTAAAAAAAATATTTTCTGCTAAAGGTAGACCATCTGACAATCCTCTTATAGTTCACATTGTAGACCTAAATGATTTATACGAGATAGCAAAAATTGGTGAATCAAAAAAAGAACTGATAAATAAAGTAATTAAGAAATTTTGGCCCGGCCCATTAACTATTATCCTACCTAAAACAAGGAAGATTCCACTCGAAACGAGTGGTGGACTAAACACTGTCGCTATTAGAA
Source organism: uncultured Candidatus Saccharibacteria bacterium (assembly GCA_964463905.1). Lineage (GTDB taxonomy): Bacteria > Patescibacteriota > Minisyncoccia > Phycocordibacterales > UBA9973 > UBA9973. The sequence continues at coordinate 4,061 of CAYXDY010000061.1, read as the reverse complement.
TACCAAACAATAAAATTGCCCGTGATTTAATTAAGTACTCTGGATTTCCTATAGCTGCTCCTTCCGCTAATATTTCGGGTAAACCATCAGGAACTAGTTTTTCTCATGTTTTTGAAGATTTTAATGGAAAAATCGCTGGGATAATTAAGTCGAAAAATTGCGAGATTGGGCTTGAGTCAACAGTGGTTGACCTCACGACCAAAAGACCAATTCTACTACGCTCTGGAGCAGTAAGTCTTGAAGAACTTAAGACAATTATGCCGGATATTAAAACCCTTGTAAGTTCAAATAAAAACGTCGCCAAGTCTCCGGGAATGAAATACCGACACTATTCTCCGGAGGCCAAAATAATTTTATTCGAAAGCTCAGCTTACGAAAAAATAGCACCTTACGCCGAAAAATTAAAATTGGAAAATAAGAAGATTAAGATTATTTTATCTCACAAAAATAAAGACCTCGCTAAAAATTTATTTAAAATTTTTAGGCAGTGCGACAAAGATAGTGTTGATTATATCTTAATCTCTTCCGTAGAAGAAACAGGAATTGGCTTGGCATTAATGAACAGAGTACGCAAAGCGGCAAATAAAATAATTAATTAATTGGATTATTTATTTCTCTTAGAAAGTTCGTTTTTTGCTTCTCTTAATTCTTTCTTAGCATCTTCAATAGCTCGGGCTGCTATCTTTTTAGCCTTATCTTTAGCAATCTCGTACTCACTTTCGTATTTCTTGGCTTGAGCTATCGCTCCCTTCTTAATTTTACTGGCGAGGACTTTTGCTTTCTTCTGATTCTTCTTACCATTTGGGCCCATTAGATAATAAGCCCCTGCCCCAATAGCTGCCGCTGCAGCCATACCAGCCGCAACCTTACCTTTTGATACCCCCTTCTTTGTACTTGATGTTGTTTGTTTTTTCATCTATATATTATACCACAAATTTAGTTAAATTTCACCTCGAAATTATACATTCCCATACTGCACAATCCGTCGATTGTTTCCCCTGCTGTCCTTATGCCAAGGTCTATTTCAGTTTCGCCAGTTTGGGGAAGGAAATTTTGGTAATTTATTTCTTTAATTACTAATGCAGAAGAACAGTCAAAGGTGCCTGATGTATTCATTACGATCTTAGTAGGAATTCCCGCCTGAGCAAGCGAAGTCCTTGGACTATATCCCCCTTTAGCATCTATCTTCACATACTGGACTCCATCTCTTATCTCCACATTGTCAGCCGTAGGAGCACTACTGCCACCCATAACGAATATGCCTATGATTATGGCAAAAGCGAGGATTAAAATAATTGAAACATTTTTATTCATAATATATCTACTAATTATACATTAAAGACAGGCTTGATAATACCTAAACCAGCAAGGCCTGAAATAAGAGCAAATATTCCTAATCCAATCACCACGACTCCAGCTGTCTTGAAGAAAAGCGGAGCATGCTTAGACTGAGCAAAGGAGGCCGAGCCAAAAGAAAGAAGAGCGAGTACTGGCAGAGTCCCGAGAGCAAAAGCGAGCATTATACCGAACCCTCCAAAAAAGGATCCACTAGAAAGGGCCGATATTTGCATAGACTGAGTGAAACCACACGGCAAGAAAAATGTAGCAAAGCCTACAATGAGTGGTGTGAGCGTCTTGTGTTCTATCTTCCGGAAGAAGTTGAAAATCCCTGCGGGTAAGGATATTTTACTTTTCGCCAGAGCGCCCACCAGGTTGAGTCCAAGCAACACCATAATAAGAGAAGCGAGAATCCCTAATAGTGAAGTAAAGGTGAAGTTGATACCAATAGCATTACCCATAAGACCTAATATTCCTCCGAGGATGGCAAAGCTAAATAATCGGCCGAAGTGAAACAAGACAAAAGTCTTAGTATCACTCACATTATCTTCCGAAACCTTCGCGGACAGAGATAAGACAATCCCACCCACCACAGCCAAACAAGTAGACACTGAAGCAATAAGCCCAATGAGGAAACTAGTGGTTATTGTCACCCCTCCGCCTATTCCTATATTTAATATCCCAGATTTTTGCAAGAAAAAAAACAAAGCCAGCACTCCTAACCCAAGTGGTAATGCGCGCCAAATGATGTCGTCTGTAGGCTGGGTGATATTCTTCTCTCTAGAGAAGATGTACTTGTGATTTTGAATTTTTTCATTAAGGATTTCAATGGTCTCGTCTATACCCTTATCGCTCTCAAGAGATACAGTCTCTTCTTTCAGATTAACTTCTGCGTTCTTTACGAAATCTTGCTCACCTAAAATATCTTCGATTAATATTTTACAAGAAGCGCAATGGGTACCAGTAACATGTATTTTATATTTATTCATATATTTATAGTGAACTTGTTGAACTATTAAATTCTTTTACTCTTAATTCTAAGTGAGTTACCGACCACAGACACTGATGACATAGCCATAGCGAAGCCCGCAAACACAGGAGAGAGTAACCAGCCGAATATAGGATAGAAGGCTCCCGCCGCCAGTGGTATGCCAACTATATTATATATGAAAGCCCAGAAGAGATTTTGCTTGATGCCCCGCATTGTAATCTTAGACAATTTTATTGCTTTCACCAATTTAGATATATCTCCGCCTAGTAGAGTAATACCGGCAGATTCTATCGCCACATCTGTACCAGTGCCCATAGCTATACCCACATCAGCCTGAGCAAGCGCAGGAGCGTCATTAACCCCGTCTCCCGCCATTGCTACCACTCTACCCTCTTCTTGTAGCTCCTTAATCTTAGCGAGCTTGTCAGCAGGCATAACATGAGCCACTACTTCATCAATACCTACCAATGAAGCCATGTACTTCGCTGCTTTCTCATCATCACCTGTAAGCATCACCACATTAATGCCTAGTTTATGTAAATCAGCAACTGCTTTTTTTGACTCAGGCTTTATTTCATCGGCAACCATTACGAAACCTAAGGCTTTTTCTTTGGTAGCTAATAAAACAGGAGTCTTGCCTTGCGCAGTAAATTCCTCAATTTTTGAAGAATCAAAAGAAATCCCAAGATCTCGCATAAGAGAAACACTACCAACAAAATATTCTATTCCACTAAGTGTGCCCTTGAGGCCTTTACCTTGAATGCTAGTGAAGTTCGTAACATCTTCGGTGTTTATATTTTTTGTTTCTGCATAATCAACAATAGCGTGAGCAATAGGATGCTCGGATTTCTTCTCTAAAGAAGATAATATAGAAATTAATTCTTCCTCTTCTAACTCCTTATTTAGGATTTCTATATCCACCAACGTAGGTTTACCGACAGTTATGGTCCCGGTCTTGTCCACTATCACTGTGTCTACTTTGTGAAGTTTCTCTAAAGTGGCGGCATCTTTAATTAATATGCCTTCTCTCGCTCCCTTACCCACACCCACTATAATAGCGGTCGGCGTAGCCAGCCCAAGCGCACAAGGACATGCAATTACCAGAATCCCAACAAAAGAAACTAAACCAAATGAAAGTGCCTGAGAAAATCCTAAATATTGTGTGCCGAAAAACAGCCATGCTCCCAGAGATAGAAATGCGATTAAAAGAACGACGGGCACGAATACCGCTGATATTTTATCTGCTAATGCTTGAATGGGGGCCTTACTACTTTGAGCTTCTTCCACCATTTTAATAATTTGCGCCAGCAATGTTTCCGAGCCCACCTTGGTAGCTTTGAAAGTAAATGATCCTGAAGTATTAATGGTACCAGAGACAACAGTATCCCCCATCTTCTTACCTACTGGCATTGGCTCACCTGTAACCATTGATTCATCTATAAATGATGTACCTTCGGTTATGACTCCATCCACGGGAACCTTGCCACCTGGCTTCACAACTATCAAATCTCCGTGTGCAACATCAGTCACTGGAATTTCTATCTCCTTACCATCACGTACAACCAATGCCGTCTTAGCCTGAAGGTTTAAGAGTCTTTTAATAGCATCGCCTGTTTTAATCTTAGAGCGAGTTTCTAAATATTTACCTAAAGCCACTAAATTAATAACTATAATTGTTTCGTAGTTATTATTTTTATCTACATTTATAAAAGTACGATACATATCTTAAAGG
>CAYXDY010000060.1:612-4642 GCA_964463905.1 uncultured Candidatus Saccharibacteria bacterium | reverse complement strand
ATTCTGGATTCTTCGCTCAGAATGTCCAATCAGCAATACCACAGGCAGTCAATATTGGTACCGGTGGGTTCCTTCAGGTGAACACTACCACAATCCTTGCTACCTCAATCAATGCAATCAAGGAGCTCGATATCAAGCTCACCGATCTAGACGCTAGAATCACCGCCCTGGAGAATGCAGGAGGTGGTGGGCTCACTGGTATGGCGGCAGACTTCTTCAACTACGGCGTTCAGAGTGTAGTAGACGGCATAGCTTATATGAAAGGCTTAGTATTAGAGAAGCTCACCATCGGTTCCCCTACCAAGCGCACAGGTATCACCTTCTATGATGAGATAACTGGCGACCCATACTGTATGTCAGTAGCCAATGGAGTACAGAAGGTAGTAGCCGGAGAGTGTGTGGTGATTGTGGCCAATGTAAGTAGTGCGCCTTCTGGTGGAGGTGGATCACCAGCTCCAACTGGTGACTCGCCAGTTGTAACTCTAAATGGAGACGCAACAATTAGTCTAAACATAGGAGACTCCTATGTAGAACTAGGCGCCACAGCCACAGATACTGAAGATGGAGACTTGGCAGTAATAATAAGTGGCTCTGTAGATACAGGCACCGACGGAACATACACTATCACCTACTCTGCCACAGACTCAAGCTCCAACACATCCACAGCCACTAGAACTGTAGTCGTAGGAACAGGAATATCGCCAGAAGAAGCTCCAGCTGAAGAGCCGGCGCCTGAGCCAGAACTTACACCTGAAGAATAAAATTAATTACAAGACAATCCTAAAGGAACTTCGTTCAACTCTATAATACCCATTTTGTCTGTACAGTATATTAGATCATTGCTTAGATATCCATAAACTACGAAATTAGATTTACTATCCCTGCAGGACAATTCAAAATGAGTGGAACTATTCTTGATGCCGTCCAATATTCCTTTATACCCCTCTGACTCGCAGTACCCCGTGTATCCTTCTTTGCCTAGAGACCAATTGTCGTCGTAATGAATTTCAGCCCATGATCTTGAGCTCTGGACGTTTATTTTTACGGCGGCATCTGCCCCTTTAGACCGTGCCTCGCCAAAACTAGCATTTAAAAATTCAGTGAAATCTTGACTACTGGTTGGAGCTTCGAGTGTTACAGGCCCATTCCATCCACTTAAAACCAAGACTAGTGTCGTGTCGACAGTACCCAAGTCCTCTCCTTCTTCTCCCATATCTTCATTTGTATAAATAGTAACTTTGTAAGGAAACTTGTCTTTCTTGCCTATCCAAACTTCGCCTTGAAAACTATTAAACTTAGCTAATTCTTTCTTAATACTCTCTCGATCTAAATCGGCTAAATTAGAATCAGGTAAACTCTTGGCGAAATCAAGCAATGTAATCAAATAAGCTTCTAACTTGCCAATGTCTAAATTGAAAAGGTATCTATTGGTATCTATATCATTAAAATTCTCAGATCCATTCTTGCCTGTAACTACAATAAAGGATGCATTTTTACTCAATGTTTCAAGATGAGCAATTTGTTCAGCATTTAGGTCAGGCAGTGCAGGCACAGACACACCAAGTGCATCTAAAGAAGATTCTGACTCAGATGGTGCATCTAAATCGAAAGAAAACCATTTATTAACAACACTCTCTTCAAATCCCATTCCGAGGCTAGGAACTTCTTTGAGGAGTGCATACAATGTTTTATTAAGCATCCTGAGCTCACCTCCTACTCTCACCTCTCCCATAATCACAGAAAGGTTGTGGTACATCTGCACATCGTCACTATTCATATCTACAGCTCCATTGGATCTAAAAAAAATATTATTTAAATCTAACCCTGGGAGAAATGAGCTTGTTTCTGCCTGAGGCTCCTTGTGGTTGGCTATGATAGTAAGATCAAGATCGTATGTTACACTCGTTGCGTTGAAGACATTATCTGTAACTTCTGTGATAGACAACTTACTGGTCGGCAAGTATCCAGCATAATAAGCGTAGCCGGCACCTCCGCCTATTACCAATAAAATTAGTATAGACACATAAAGCCAGAGTTTGGACTTGTGGGCAACTGGAGCTACATAGGCTGGCTGGCTATATGTCGGTTGTGTAGACATAAGCGTAGGGGTGGGCGTCATCATTGGAACTGGGGTGATAGGTACAGGCGAAGAAATGACATTAAAAGCTTCTGCAACATCAGCAGGGCTCCACCCTGTATCCGTTAAAACCTTTTCTATATTCTCTCTAGGGACCCCTTTGCCCATCTCGTCTCTTATATAAGCCAACAATTCTGGTGTAGTCATAAAAATAAATAGTTATGATAATTAAATACAAATAAAGTATAACAATATAAATATACTTGAGCTATGCAAAATGGGGAAAACAAAAAAACAGTAGCAGAAGCTACAGCCTTTTTAATTTGCGCGACCGTAACAGACTTGAGGGTCAAGTTTCTAAGTAATGCCATAATTGCTTCTTTATATACTTTCTGCCAGAGCCACTTTTTAGGAATCTTTCTCTACCCTTTGCATCTTGTATGTTTATGTATCCTTCACAATAAATTAATTTCCAACGTAAAGCTTCGCCACGTTGCAGAGCATTTTTCCCTTTGCTTGTAGTTTTGCCTCCCTGTCCAGCTTGATGTTGAGCTACTCTTTTCTTTAGGTCAGAAGTGTACCCTATGTACAATACATAAATAAATTATAATACCTGTCGCGTAAAGAACAAGTTCCACGCGACTCACGTAAAAAGCCCTCTTTCGAGGGCTTCCACATGACTTCTTGCGAAGCCACGTGATGATTTGTAAACAAATCATTTTACGTGGCGCGACCGACCGGACTTGAACCGGCAACCTCCCACGTGCACTATTTCCTATATTTTCATAAAGGCATGGACTATATCTTCACCATACCCTAAAAGGGGTTAGGTGCTTCGGTATCTAGTCTCTACGGCGCCCCCTCAAATTAAGGGGTTCCCTCGGTATTCGCATATCTACAAAGTAGACTTAGCCTCCACCGATATCCCAAAGAGTTTCAATCTGCCATTTCGACAGAAAGCTGCACGAATCTACAGGCGGGTGCTCTAACCAGTTGAGCTACGATCGCAAACATACTTCTTTCCTACAAACCCTCATCATGCTTCCGTATCCGCCTAGGCGGGTGCTCGCTTCAGTCTAATTGAGTTGAGCTACGATCGCATTCTCTTAAACCTCTCAAAGACCCGTTTTTTCCTTATTAGGGCAATCGAGTCCTTGCTATAACCATTATACATAAAATCGTATAATTTCAAAGAGCTATTTATACTATACACTAGACGATAGTAACCGCCCCTCCCTTCCCTTATTCTACCTCTTAAAATCCCATGTTTTTCAAGCTCACCACTTAGCCTCTCTAAAAAGTCTAAACAGCACGAAGTAAAGACTGTTTGAATTGCTAAACCTTTAGTTTTCCTATCTTTATGAATGGCACCAACCCAAACATTACCATCTCCATCGAAATAGCCACGGACAAAGTGACTGAAGTACACGCTCGGAATATGTGGGATACTTAAATTCTTAGTTTTACGCTCGGCATATCCTAATCTGCGCAAATCATCACACATCTCAATACTTCCAATTTGTAATCTGTAACTTACAGATTTTCCATCAGCCGTTTTCCTGGTACTGATTTTATGCTCAGCCTCAATAGTTCTTTTTATTTTCTCTACAATACTTTTATCAATAATATCTATGGCCCAAAACTGACCACCCCTTTTATTAACTGTAATATATCCATCAGCAGCAAAGAAACCTAGCACATAAGCCATATCGGTAGTCCAGATTTTAAAAAAATCTTTATTTACTTTCTTGTATACAGGCACAGATATATTATACCTCGTGACAGGTAATTTGCCTAACCTATTATATACAAAATTTTGCTGTGTCGGCGGGTGGAATCGAACCACCGACCTTGGGCTTATGAGTCCCACGCTCTAACCAACTGAGCTACGCCGACATATAAAAGTGTTTACTTGGCACATCCTATCATATTTTTTGCCATAGAAAAAGAGTA
>CAYXDY010000060.1:0-602 GCA_964463905.1 uncultured Candidatus Saccharibacteria bacterium | reverse complement strand
GTGTGACAATACCATATTATATAGTTATTTTCAAATTTAATTGCAAAAAAGGTAAAAATACCTTATACTGCCTATGCGGGATGGAGAAGAGGTATCTCGTAAGGCTCATAACCTTAAGACGGCTGTTCGATTCAGCCTCCCGCAACACTATTATATATACCCAAAATCAAGGAATATCTGCTCATAGAGAGCGATAACCCTTTTAGCCTCTACGGAAGACAGTGGGTAGTCAGCACCCTCGTGGGCTATCTTGTTTCGTATCGTATGAACCTCCCAGGCCATAGGTAGCTTGCGAAAGACATCTGGGTCGGTGTTTTTCAATTTATCTCCTATGCTCTCCCCCTTAAATCCTAGCTGGTCTAGCAATCCTTCAAGCATAGAGTCCGCTTCTATAATAGATAGCCTCCAATCTCCATCGTTGGGAGAGAAGAGATATTCCAATACTCTTGCCCAGCGCTGATTCTTGATATTGCTTGTGTTCTCTCTCTGCTTACGCTCTTTCTCAGCTAGATAGTGAGCGTACTCAGCTTTCTCATGCGCTAGATGGTGATGCTCTTTCTTTCTTATTTCCAACATGCGTACACCCACATACATAATGATAG
>CAYXDY010000059.1:0-4643 GCA_964463905.1 uncultured Candidatus Saccharibacteria bacterium | reverse complement strand
CAAGACGATCTGCTCCTCATCGCGGTGCATATGGCTGGGTACTCTTGGGGCGAGGCCGACAAGCTACGTAAAGCAGTGGGTAAAAAGATTCCAGAAGAAATGGCCGCCCAGAAGGAAAAGTTTACCAAAGGGTTAATCGCTGGCGGTATGAGCCCGAAGAAAGCGAGTGAGATGTGGTCACAGATAGAAACATTCGCAGCATATGGATTCAACAAGGCTCACGCCGCCTCTTATGGACTCGTTGCTTATCAAACCTCCTACATGAAGGCCAACTACCCTGTGGAATATATGTGCGCCATCCTCACCTCTGAGTCAGGTGATATTGATAAGATTTCTGAAATAATAGCTGAGTGCGTCAAAATGAAGATAGCTATCTTACCGCCATCTATTAATGAAAGCTATAACGGCTTTACTGTAATCCAAGATAAAACAGGAAATGGAGAGAAATCAATCCGCTTCGGACTCAATACCATCAAGAACCTAGGTATAGATATAGCCAGCGCCATAATAGAAGAAAGAAGAACAAATGGTAAGTTCACATCACTCACCAACTTCTTCGAGCGCATCAATCATAAAAATTTAAACAAGAAGTCAGTAGAAGCTCTGGCAAAAAGTGGTGCGCTAGACGACCTCGGAGAACGCAACCTCATTATAGGCAATCTAGAGACACTTCTTGCCTTCAATAAAGAAGCTCAGAATGTAATGAGTCAGACCTCGCTCTTCGGTGCAGGTGGCGGAGTCGCTTCAAAAATTACCCTCGTGCCTCAGACTGAAGCCACAGCTAAAGAAAAGCTTGCCTGGGAAAAGGATCTCCTCGGCCTATACATCTCCGGCCACCCGCTTGATGAATACCGAGCCAGAATTGAGAAAGCTGGCACTGTGATAAGCAAAGTGCGCGGAGAACTCAAGAACAACGCGCCGGTCACTATGGCTGTAATAATAAACACAGTGCGCATGGTGATGACTAAGAAGAACGACCGAATGGCCTTCGTAGGTATGTCGGACTTCACTGGAAGCATAGAGGCTGTAGTCTTCCCCGAAGCTTATGAGAAAAATAAAGACTTGCTCTTAGCTGACAAAATAATAGTCCTCTCAGGTAAGGTATCTACGCGGAATAACGATAAAAGTATAATAATCGAAGCAGTAAAAGAAATTTAATTATACAGACTCATTGCCTTATCTTTACTCTCAGTAAAGACGCACTCTACGGCTTCGGCGACTTTTTTGGACAGTTTTTTTAGAATTTCTAATTCTGGCTTTTTGAATTCTCCCAGGAGGAACTTGATTACATCTTTCTCTCCTTTTGGCTTCTTGAGCTTGCCAGAAGGAGTAGCTTGTGCGACACCAATGCGAATACGGACGAATTCCCTACTCTTAACAGATTTAATTATTGATTCTAAACCATTGTGCCCACCACTTGAGCGGTTAAAAGAAATCTTGATTTTCCCCAGTGGTAAATCTATATCGTCATATATAACTATCAAATTCTCTAAATCTTTTTTGGTCTTTACGAATTTCACCACATCCTTTCCAGAATTGTTCATGAAGTTTTCTGGTTTCAGAAATTTGATTTTCATTCCATCAATTTTTTTCTCTATATGGTCGAGAATAATTTGCCCGGCATTATGTCTGGTCTTCTCGTATTCTTCTCCTGGATTACCTAATCCTACAACTAATTTCATAATTCAATGATACCGCGAGTATGAATGTAACGCAAACGTCGCAAATTTATCATCCGACAACACATTTGCCGATGCTGTCAATATTGTTATGTGGTATATTATCTTCATGAAAGATAATATCTTGGAATTAGCGCGTTTTGTCTTTGTTGCCTTGCTTATTGTAATACCTATACGTGTATTAGTGGCACAGCCTTTCGTTGTTTCTGGTTCCTCCATGTTTCCTACATTTCATAATGGGGACTACCTCATAATAGACGAGCTCTCCTACCGCTTAGGCAATCCAGCAAGATACGATGTGGTAGTTTTCAAGTATCCTGGTGACACTTCCAAATATTTTATCAAAAGAATTATTGGCTTACCTCAGGAAACTATAATGGTAGATGGTAACGAGGTCACCATAATTAACTCCGAGAACCCGGATGGATTCCAAGTTGATCAATCTTATGTTAAGAACGAAGGAGACAACAATGTGTCTGTCACTCTAGATGCAGAAGAATACTTCGTAATGGGAGACAACAGGCCAGCGAGCTCCGACTCTAGATACTGGGGTCCAGTCCATCGCAAGCTACTCATTGGCAAGCCAATATTTAGACTCCTCCCAATAAATGCTATCGACATTTCTCCTGGAAATTATAAAAACGCAAACTAAAATACAAATATGAGTAAAATAAAAAAGGTTACAGCAGTAAAGAGTAAAGATAAACAGAAAGGTAGAGAGCTCGCCTCCCCGAAAGGAATGAGAGACATCATAGGAGAAGATTATTACAATTTCCAAGGACTCTTCGAGAAGGCTCAAGAAATAGCTGTTTATTACGGGTTTAAGCCTATTGATACTCCCATCATGGAGTATGAAGAGATATTTACCTCCGGTATTGGTGAAGGTACAGACATAATAGATAAAGAAATATATTCTCTCAAAACCAAGGGTGGCGACCATTTAGCACTGCGACCTGAGCACACTGCTCCACTAATGCGTGCATACATAGAGCAAGGTATGCAGAACCAGCCTCAGCCAGTAATGTTCTACCAATACGGCCCTATCTTCCGCCACGACAAGCCCCAGCGCGGACGCTACCGACAATTCTGGCAGTTCGACCTAGACTCTCTGGGAAGCGATAAGAGTATTATGGATGCTCTAGTTATAAAAGTAGGAATGAACATCCTAGAAGAAGCTGGAGCTAAGAACCTCTCTGTAGACATCAACTCCATCGGCGATAAAGAATGCCGTAATGGCTACGTGCGCGAGCTGGTAAATTATTACAAGAAGAATTTAAGTGCGCTCCCTCCTATTGACAGAGAGAGATTGAAGACCAACCCGCTGCGCATCCTAGACTCCAAAGAAGAAAAGACAAAGGAAATAAACGTGAATGCTCCGGACGCAATATCATTCCTCTGCGCTTCCTGCAAGAAGCACTTCAAAGAAGTGCTTGAGTACTTAGAAGAAATGAATATCCCTTACAATATGAACAAGAACCTGGTACGGGGACTCTCCTACTACACCCGCACTGTCTTCGAAGTGTATGCATCGAGCGACAACCCTGAAGAGCCTATAATGCAAGTAGCTTCTGGTGGAAGATACGACTACCTAGCGAGACAAATCGGAGGCAAGAAGGACGTGCCTGCTGTGGGATTCTCTATTGGAGTAGACAGAGTGGTAGAGTCTTCTTGGTACAAGAAGCTCTCCCCTCGCATAATGAAAAAGCCGAAGATATATTTCATCCAGCTAGGTGGAGAAGCTAAGCTTAAGAGCTTAAACATCATTGAGATCCTCCGCAAGGCACATATACCTATATCTCAATCACTATCTAAAGACTCACTAGGCTCACAACTCGCTATTGCTGAGAAACTCGGCATCCCGTATGCTCTTATCTTCGGGGTTAAAGAAGCTATAGATGACACTGTCATAGTGCGTGATATGGCGAGCCGAAGCCAGGAGACGGTCAAGCTAAGCAAACTACTCGAATACTTAAAGGAAATGAAATAAAAACTATGAAGGAAATTCTTCAACAAAAAGAAAAAGTCCTACGGAAAAATGCGAAAGAAGTTCCCCTAGAGGAGATAAATAGTAGGAAAATAAAAAAGGTGTTGAAAGAAATGTCTGAGTCCCTACTCTCTCAGCATGACGGCGTAGCTATAGCAGCCCCGCAGATAGGCTACTCTCTGCGCATATTCGTGGTGTCTGGAAAAATATTTAGAAAAGAAGGTGAAGAAAATATTCCAAGAGATGTAGTATTTATTAATCCAAAAATTTCGAAATTGTCACGCGACAAAGAATGGTTGCCCGAGGGCTGTTTGTCTGTTAGACCTCTCTACGGCAAGACCCATCGTTCAAAGAAGGCCACCGTCACAGCTTATGATGAAAATGGTAAGAAGTTTACCCGCGGAGGCTCAGGACTACTTGCTCAGATATTCCAGCACGAGACAGACCACCTAAACGGCATCCTCTTCATCGATCATGCTAAAGACGTGGCTCCAGAAGAGCCGGTGGGTTAGCTTATAGGTTTTAACTTTTAACTGATAGCTTATGAATAAAATTAATTTTGCATTTTTCGGTACACCTGATGTGGCATCCGATACATTAGAAATACTTAAGCAAAATGGATATTTGCCTTCTTTAATAGTAACCTCGGAAGACAAGCCTCAAGGACGCAAAATGGTTGTGACTCCCCCTCCTGTTAAAGTCTGGGCGCAAGCAAACAATATCCCATATATCCAGCCTGAAAAGTGTGAAGGTTTAACCTTCACAGATGCTGATAATATCGACTTATTTATCGTTGTTGCTTACGGTAAAATAATGCCTGAAGAAATAATAAAGATGCCTCGGCTCGGATCAATAAATATCCACTACTCTCTCTTGCCGAAATATAGAGGAGCCTCGCCTGTCGAATCAGCAATACTAAATGGAGACACAGTAACAGGGGTGACGATTCAGCAAATGGAATACAAGCTTGATGCAGGAGA
>CAYXDY010000058.1:0-4670 GCA_964463905.1 uncultured Candidatus Saccharibacteria bacterium | reverse complement strand
AAGCTCCGCGAAGATATGGGAGTAGGGTACTATGTCCGCACTTACAACGATGCTTATACCGACCACGGAGTATTCCAGATTTCGGCTGGAGTAGACAACAAGCGCGTGGCGGAAGTCATTGAAGCTGTCTTAGAAGAGTGCCGCCGCCTTACTCGCGAATTAGTTTCTGAAGAGGAATTAAGTAAGGTCAAGGAGTGCCTCATCGGCAACATGAAGCTCTCGCTGGAGAGCTCAGACGACATTGCTAATTTCTACGGCGGGCAGGAGCTCCTGCGCCGAGAGCTCGAGAGGGCCGATGATAAGGCCAAGAAAATCCGCAAGGTGACAGCCGAAGAAGTCCGCAATATGGCCAAGCTAATATTCAAGAACCCTAAGCTCAACCTAGCCCTAATAGGCCCATTTAAAACAGATAAGGACTTCAAAAAGATCCTCAAATTCTAGAAACTGGACTAAATAAATTTTTGTGTTAGATTGGTGGTGAAGTACACCCCGCCACGGGTTTGTGGCATTCTCAAGGAGATACGTGCTATGAAGACGCTCATTTTTGTACGTCACGGCGAATACGACTACAACTACCGCCTTACGGAGGCGGGTCGCCACAAACTCCGCGCGCTTGCCGAGGCGCTGAAGCCGGAGATCGAAGGCCGCGGTGAGGTCTTGGTGTTGGCGTCGACAGCTCCGCGCGCCGCGGACAGCGCCGACGTCATCTGTGAGGTTCTGGCGGTTTCCCGCCGTGAAAATCACGAGGTTCTCTGGGAGGACGATAGTCACTTCCGAGAGATTGACGAAGACCTGAACCTGGTGCGTTCCCGCGCCGACGATGCGGATGTCGTCATCGTGGTGGGGCATCTGCCGCACCAGTACCTCCTCACCGCGTACGCTCGGGTCGCGTTGGGGGCACGCTTCAATCCCGATCTTCCCGACACCGGGAAGGGCGAGGGGCAGATCCTCGACTGCGTCGAGAAGACGCTGAAGGTGCTGAAGTGAAGAAGTGAGGTCATCAATGACCAGGGGAGCGCCCAGCGCCCACCTGGTCGTTTCTCTTTTAGGCATAAAATGCTATTATATTCAGAATGAAAAAGGTTTTCTATTTAACCACCACCCTCCCTTACGTCAACGCTGATCTCCATATGGGCCACGCGCTGGAGTTCGTCCGGGCAGATATCATAGCCAGATACAAGAAGCTTCAGGGCTATGATGTGTATTTCAACACTGGCACCGATGAGCATGGGCTTAAGATTTACGAGAAGGCTGTGGAGAAAGGAGTGAGTGCGCAAGAATTCGTAGACGAGAGCTTCCTCCGATTCAAGGATTCGGTCCAGATCTTCGGCATGGATCCCGATTTACATTTTATCCGTACTACTGATGATCGGCACGTCAGGACAGCCACAGAATTTTGGAAGCGAGTTTACGATAATGGATATATTTATAAAAAGAACTATGAGGCCAAGTATTGCGTCGGCTGCGAGGAGACCAAGAGCGATTCTGATTTAGAAAATGGAGAGTGCCCTGTGCATCCCGGCCGCGAGCTTGAAATAATAGAAGAAGAGAATTACTTTTTCAAGTATAGCGAATTCGGAGCCAAACTCTTGGAGTTGTATTCCAAGAATCCTAGTTTCGTAGTTCCTGATTTTAGGTTTAATGAAATTAAGGCTTTTGTGGAGAGAGGCTTGCAGGATTTCTCAATTTCACGACTAAAGTCCAAGATGCCTTGGGGTCTTCCAGTCCCTGGAGACGAGGCTCACGTCATGTACGTGTGGTTCGATGCGCTTACCAGCTACATTTCTACTCTTGGCTGGCCTGATAATACAGAGAATTTTGAGAAGTATTGGGTGGGTGGTACTCCGACTCAGTATTGCGGTAAAGACAATCTTCGCTTCCAGTCAGCAATGTGGCAGGCAATGCTCATGGCAGCCGGGCTTCCGAATTCTCACCAGATTGTTATCAATGGCTTCATCACCGCAGACCATGGGGTCAAGATGTCCAAGACACTGGGTAATGTTGTTGATCCAGTTGATATTGTAAAAGAGTACGGCACCGATGCACTCAGATACTTCCTAGCCAAGGAAATATCTTCTTTCGAAGACAGTCCATTTACCATGGAGAGATTCAAGGACGCCTACAATTCTGGTTTAGCCAATGGCTTGGGCAATCTTTCGTCTCGTATCCTCACTCTATCTGAGAAGTACTTAGATAAGTGTCCGGAGATTCCAAAACAGGATGACTTCACAGAATACTTCGCTATCCTAGAGACTTTTGATATTAAGAAGGCTACTGATTACATTTGGAACGAAATCTCAGAGTTAGATAAGTTCATCCAAGAGACAGAGCCGTTTAAGGTGGTGAAGGTGGATGTGGAGAAGGGTAAGGCTTTGATAACAGATATGGTTGTCAGGCTCTACAGAATAGCTCGTATGCTTAACCCTATAATGCCTGAGACTAATGAGAAGCTCAAGAAGCTCATTAAAGACAACAAGAAGCCCGAGATCCCACTCTTTATGAGAAAAGATTAAATACCCCCACCCAACCCTCCCCCTACATAGGGTGAGGGCCAAGAGATACAAAATACTCTTTAAGATTTTTCTTGAGGAATTTTTCCTCCCCTTAATGTAGGGGGAGGTGAGGAGGGGGTATAATTAGCTTATGTTTTTATATAACGACCATAAGTTTAAACAACGGCGCAAAGAGCTACGTCACAATGAAACAAAGGAAGAAAAGCTACTTTGGGTAAAGTTGCGGAGGAAAAGTTTAGGTTGCAAATTCTCCCGTCAGTATTCTGTGGGTCCTTATATTTTAGATTTTTACTGTTCAGAGAAAAGAATATGTATTGAACTAGATGGTTCTCATCATTTAAATAATAAAGAATATGACAAAGAGCGAGACGAGTACTTGTTGTTGAACGATATACAAGTCTTGCGTTTTTGGAATAGAGAAATAAGTGATAATATTGATGAAGTGATAGAAAAAATTAAGGATGTAATTAGCACTCTTCCTCCACCTAATGTAGGGGGAGGTGAGGAGGGGGTATAATTATAAAAAGAAAATGCCGAAATACATAGACATACATTCACATACTAATTTCATCGCCTTCGATGCCGATAGAGGCGAGGTTATTGAGCGCGCCCTTAGAGGCGACACTTGGGTTATCAATGTCGGCACTCAGATAGATACATCTAGAAAGGCTGTAGAAATGACAGAAGAATATCCAGAGGGCGTGTATGCCATCATCGGTCTTCATCCTATACACACAGGTGCGTCATTTCATGATGTTAAGGAGCTAGGCGAAGGCGGCAAGGAGTTCACTTCTCGTGGAGAAGTTTTTAGTAAAGAAGCATACAGAGAGCTCCTCAAGCATCCCAAGGTGGTGGGTATAGGGGAGTGCGGTCTTGATTATTATAGATGTGATACAGAATATATAGAAATACAAAAGAAGAATTTCATCGAGCAGATAGAGCTCGCCAATGAATTTAATAAGCCCTTAATGCTGCATATTAGAAATAATAAGGACAAGCCAGAGTTCAACGCTTATATGGATGCTCTGGAGATATTAAAGAAGCATCAAAAAATAAACCCTTCGACTCCGCTCAGGGCAAGGGGCGATGTTCACTTCTTCGCCGGAGGCCTGGCCGAGGCCAAGGCCTTTACTGATTTCGGCTTCACCCTTTCCTTTACAGGCGTTATAACCTTTACTACAGACTACGACGAAGTTATACGTCAGACTCCACTAGAGATGATTATGTCGGAGACTGATGCGCCATATGTAACCCCGACTCCCCACAGAGGCAAGCGCAATGAGCCTGTGTATGTAAGGGAAGTGGTCAAGAAAATAGCTCAAATCAAAGAATTGCCAGAAGACAAAGTGGCTGAGGTGCTAATCAATAATGCCAAGAGAGTTTTTAAGATTTAATTTGTGAAGGTTACACCTTCACAAAGTTGCTATTTTAGAAATTTGTTGTATAGTTAGACCCGAATGATCTTCCGGGCGCATTTCCGCGTCCCTAAATCCAGGAGAAAACATGACGAAATTAGAGGACTTCGGAGAGGTCTGTTGGAAGGAGCTTCGTTTGCTGGGGCTGCGTCGGAGACGCATTTCCAAGCCTGTTGCACAGCTAGGATTTGAGTATGCGGTGGCTGAACACCGCAGACTGTACTACGCGGGCGAGTTTGCAAAAGCCGAAAGGCTTCGCTGTCACGCCAATCGTATCTACCAACGCCTGACGAGGCACGAACATCCAGCGGTGCGTGGTTGTCCGCCTCTCGACTGGGAGATGGGCATCGACCCATGATTATCAACGGACCCGAGAAGACGCATTGCGGATTCTTACGGGTCCGCTTTGCTTTCAGCCTTACTCTTTACAATTCAAATACTTTTTGCTACTATAGAGTCCATGCAATCAAGCGAAGAAACAACAGAAAAAGACCTTACCGAAGTGTCTGAGGGAGTCATCGAAGACGCTGCAGGCTCTTCTGATGCTCGGGTATACGAAGTGGGCTACCACCTAGTACCTACAGTAGACGAGGCCGATGTTCCAGCTTCTTACACAGCTCTCAAAGACCTCATCTCTAGCCTAGGTGGCGAGCTCATAGCTGACGATATGCCTAGACTCACGCCACTCGCTTACCCTATGCTCAAGGTTGTATCCAATGTAAGGAACAAGTTTAGTACTGCT
>CAYXDY010000057.1:0-4736 GCA_964463905.1 uncultured Candidatus Saccharibacteria bacterium | reverse complement strand
CCTTTATTATTTTGAGTGTTTTCGGAGATGGATAGACTGTCTTGCCCTGCTCCACAAGCTCATCTAGTGCCTCAGAATTTGCTGACTCTATCTCAAATGTTATAAAGTCTGAAACTTGTGCCAGTTCATGAATCTTGCCTTTATCCTTGAAGCTTCCGATGATGTGAGCGTCAGCGACCTGAGCTGCAGGAGAATTCACTGTTGGGTCAAGGACTGTCACAAAAAAGCCAAGCTTGTGTGCAGCTTGAGTAAGCATCCGTCCTAATTGTCCTCCACCTATTATCCCTATTCTTTGTTTCATTGTAATGATTTTTTACCGATATCTTTACGGTACTGCATCCCATCAAAAGATATATTTTGTATTGCCTTGTAAGCCTTTGTCAGCGCTTCTTCTAGGTTTGTCCCTATGGCGGACACCCCCAACACTCTCCCGCCACTTGTTACTAACTTCCCATCTCGCGTTGCTGTGCCCGCATGGAATATTACAATGTCATTAGGTACTTCACCAATAGTTATTTCTTTACCCTTTTCATAATTCTCTGGGTAGCCGCCCGAAGCAAGAATAACAGTACAGGCAAAATCCATCCTCCATTTTATTTCAATCTCGTTTAATGTACCGTCGATACACGCGTTAAAAATATCAATAATATCTGTCTCGAGTAATCGCATGTATGTCTGAGTCTCAGGGTCGCCGAAACGGGCATTGTACTCTAGTATCTTTGGTCCATCTGGGGTGAGCATTAGCCCTGGATATATTAATCCAGAAAATGGGGCTCCGTCAGTATTCATGCTCTGTATAGTCGGAGCAATAATATTCTTCTCTATATTTAGCATCATATCTTCTGTTACGAATGGTAATGGAGCTATAGTTCCCATACCGCCAGTGTTGAGCCCCGTATCACCAACACCCACTCGTTTATGGTCTTGGCTTGGAGGAAAGATTGAATAATTCTTACCGTCAGAAAAAGCGTGAGTGGATATTTCAGGACCAGTCATAAATTCTTCAATCACCACCTCAGCTCCCGACTCTCCGAAAAATTTTTTAACCATCATATTTTCGAGAGCTGTCTCAGCCTCACTCATATTCTTTGCAATTATCACACCCTTACCTAAAGCTAGACCACTTGCCTTTATTACTATTGGAAACTTGTCGACCTGCGAGGTTGACAAGTAGGTCTTGGCACTTTGGTAGTCTGTAAATGTTTTAAATTTAGCAGTTGGTAAATTATGCTTCTCCATAAAGTTCTTAGAGAAAGCTTTAGACCATTCTAGTTTTGATGCTGCATGAGTTGGACCCCAGATTCGTAATCCATTTTCTTGAAACCTGTCTACAATGCCGAGAGCTAACGGATCGTCTGGCAAAGCGAGAGTAAGGTCAATCTTTTCTGCTTGAGCAAAATTTATTAAGCCCTCAATGTCTGTGGCCTTGATATCAATATTGCGTCCGAGTACATTTGTGCCCGCATTTCCAGGAGCAAAAAATATATCTCCCGCTTGTGGTGATTGAGCCACCTTCCAGCCAATAGCGTGCTCACGCCCTCCACTACCTATTATTAAAATTTTTAATTTTGTTTGCATAATTCCATTAATACTTTTATATACAAATCATTCTCCTTTTTCTTTAGTCTAGCATATAGGCTCACTACATCGTCATCTATTTCAATTTTCTCAAAAACTCTATCCAATACGGGCCCAAAATCGAATTCAGAGGTGAGTAGGTGTAGCGATGAGCCGGCATAAGTGGACTTATTGTCTAAGAAATTTTGAATTGCTTTGTCTGTATACATGCCCTTATTCCAGAGAGCATCTGAGCCGTCAGGAGCAAGCACCTTACCATCCACAGTATCAGGTATTAGTCCTGGATGAATGTTTAATATTTTGTATTTACTGATTAATTCTTCCGGAATAATTTTCTTCCAGCCCGCAAGGCAGATATAATCTGGAGAAATATTTGTAAAATCTGGCAGTGGCTGGTCGTCCATGGCTACTACCACAATCTCAGCATTGATTCTACCCTCATCAATAGCACTCTGAACTGCCTTAAGGTTGGTGTGTGAGCCACCGGCATGTACAAGGAAAACCAACTTCTTTTTATTGCTGATGTTATTTTTCGGGGACATCATAGTCTACTTCTTTAACCCTCTCATGGAGATCTATTGGATATTCGCCGTTAAATAATGAAAGTGATAAGTTCTTTTTCGGCAATCCGATAGACTTTATAAGTCCGTTCAATGATAAATAATTGAGTGATGTGGCTCCTAAGTATTTACAAATTTCTTGCTCGGTTTTGTTGGATGCAATCAAATCCTTCTGCTTTGGTGTGTCTATGCCGTAGAAGTCCGGGAAGCGTACGGGCGGTGAAGACACTAAGAAATGAACTTCCTTGGCCCCCGCCTTAAATAATGCCTGGACTATTCTTTTACTAGTCGTGCCTCGCACTATGGAGTCGTCCACCACCGCCACTCTCTTCCCTTTCAGTACACTTTTCATCGGGATTAGCTTGAGGGCCACGCTGTGCTCTCTGGACTTTTGGTCTGGTTCTATGAATGTGCGATGTACATATCTGTTCTTTACTAAAGCTAGTTCTATAGGTATACCAGACTGCTCACCGTAGCCGAGAGCCACCGGCATGGCTGTGTCTGGTACTGGCACCACTATATCTACATGAAGCTTGTGTTCTAATGCTAAATTCTTGCCGAAATTCTTCCTGACTTCATATACAGATTTACCCGCAATGATACTGTCAGGTCTAGCGAAGTATACGTACTCAAATACATCATGACGCGGATTGGGTTTTACTAATTGTACTGATTTTAATCCACTTTTATTGATCACTAGCATCTCCCCTGGTTTCACTTCTCTTAAAATTTGAGCGCCAATTGTAGCTAGGGCACAAGTTTCAGAAGCCACTGCGTATCCTCCGTCAATTTTGCCTAAGGCAAGTGGGCGCATGCCGTATTCGTCACGCACTGCTACCAGTGTATTCATATCCATCATTACTAATGAGAATGCTCCGGTAATTAATGGGAAAACTTTTTGCACTGCTTGCGCTATGGTCTTGCCTTCTTTTGTGTATATATCAATTGCGTCGGCCACCAATTCTGAGTCGGACCTGTTCTTCTTCAGTTTCCTTTTTGAAGATAAAAATTCCTCCAATGCTTTAGTGCTAGGAAGGTTGCCGTTGTGTGCCAGAGCAAAGGACGCTTCGCGGTTTACCACCGGCTGTGCATGGTCGAGGGCTCCGCCTCCAGAGGTAGAGTATCTATTGTGGCCTATTGCAATTTTACCGTTTAGATAATTGATATTCTCCTCTTTATACACCTGGCTCACTAGGCCAGCTCCTTTGTGAGTCAGAAGCTTGTGGCCGTTGTTGGTGGTAATACCAGAAGCTTCTTGGCCGCGGTGCTGAAGAGCAAACAACGCGAAAAATGCCAGCCGAGATGCGAGTTTGTCCTTACCATAAATTCCAACAATTCCGCATTTCTCTTTTAATTCGTTCATATTTTTTTATTATTTGAAATAGTTAATAGCGTTTTTAAAAATCTTAAGGCCTTCACCTTCTCTTTCCACTTTTAACTTTCCACTTTTAACTTTTTTTGTTTGCCACAATGGACTCTGTTCCGCAAACATTGCTCGCTCAGGATGTGGCATAAGTCCTAGTACTCGTCCATTATATAGACATACTCCAGCTACGTCAAAGCTCGCACCATTAGGGTTCATTTTTAGGTCTTGGAATTTACAAATTTCTCCCTTGGTGTACTCCAATGCCACCTCTCCACGCTTCTTCATCCCAGCGTAGTCCTTTTTAGAAATTATGTAATTCCCTTCTCCGTGAGCTATCGGCAGAGAAATACTTTTAATTCCTTTGAGCCAAGGGCTTTTACCCACTACTTTGAGGTCTACCCAGCGGTCTAAATATTTACCACCAGCATTATAGGTCAGTCCACCCGGTAGAATTCCTAAGTTAGTTATTATCTGAAATCCATTACAGATACCAATAATTAAGGTATCTCTCTTTAAGAATTCCGCTAATTCTTTCTTAAGATGATTTTTAAATTTATTAGCATAAGCCTTGCCTGAGCCTGTGTCGTCTCCATATGAAAATCCGCCCGGGAAAGCTAAAATTTGGTATTCTTCCAACATTCTAGGGGCAGAAATAAGGTCGTTGATGTGCACAATGTTAACTACTCCACCCGCCTTCTCGAAAGCGAATTTAGTCTCTTCTTCGCAGTTGAGTCCGTACCCTGACAGAACCATAATTTTTGGTTTATTTTTCATCTTTTGGTCCGTATAATTCTAATAATTTTGCTTTGGATATTAAAGCATTACCATACTCCTCATCAACAGCAAAGCCAAGCTGTCTTGCTAATCGTGGCTTCTCAATTAATAATCTCGAATGACCAAAAATTTCCTCAACAGTTGCTAGTTCGGGGCTTTCAAGGAGCAGCTTTGCTAAATTTCTCAAGCCTTCTTTCATTGAGTCGAGTGCTTCCTCAGGGTTATTGAAGAAAGTGGTAGGTATGTGTAAATATATCTCTCGTATTGGTTGCGCAAGTTCATGATCAACTACTTCATATGATAAGCCCCTACTTAGTGGGATGTACCCTTTTTCTTTTTGACTCTCCCTGCTTCCCATTTCTATTTGTTCAAGTGTTAAATTTTCTGCAACAACCTCAATTACGGAATTAATTACAACTTCTTCTACTTTTCCAACAATGGGTAATGAGATGTCATTT
>CAYXDY010000056.1:3212-4779 GCA_964463905.1 uncultured Candidatus Saccharibacteria bacterium | reverse complement strand
AGACCAACACACATGAAGCAGTCAGTGCAGTTAAAGCAGTAGTACAAAAAGGCTGAATCTATACAATTCTTGCAGTATTGGGAGTTGCTAAGGCGATAACACCCAGAGGATATTATGCACTCATACATCCATTCGCTTTTTGACCTAATATTAAGACAGTCCATTAAATTACTCCCAGCTGTTAAGAAAAAGCTGTACATAGAGTTCTCTACCCTCCATCCTGAGAAACACATATAGCAGTTCTTAGAAAACCACCAGTCGTGGGTATATTCACAATTCACACTTGCGATGCCGTCGTCGTTGACTACAGCCATATGAGGAACCCTATTCATAAGTTCGGCATGTTGCTCAAAGAATGGTCGAGAGAAATCATAATCCATTGCATACGATTTCGGATCCCATTTATCACTCCACCAGCATTTGTTGCAATATACCGTTATGCCAGATTCAGAAGAATATATAGTGACTACTGATTTGGTACACAAATCGCATTTACGAGAATATAAAGTCATGCTGTTGCGCCAGACATTTCTTCTTTGTGCCCGACAAAGAGGACAAAAAGTTGGCGGAGGAACTTTTAGCTTTTCATAAAATCCAAAATCTTCCTTTTCTAGAGTGAAGTCATTTTTGCAATTTTGGCAATTCTTGAGTTGTGCTTCCATTAAAAGGATTATACCACTTATATTTTTTGATAAAAGGGTCGAAATATGCTATCTTTAGGCGGTGAATGTCAAGATTCTAAAAATCGTTTTAGGGTTGTTTTTGTTTATCTTTTTCATGGCTCCGGTGGTGAACTACCACACTTTAGATCTGGAGCAAGCAGAAAAGAATATTCGCATTGCCCTAGAGAAAAGAGAAAAGATGAGAGCCTACCTCACAGGCAGATTCGACCAGACCAAGCACCCCGACTTCGTGATTATTTCCGAGCGGTATTCTATGGGAGGCGTTAGAATGTATCTTCGTAAGGAGGCTTATGCTGACTTTATTAGAATGCATCAAGCCGCAGCCCGTGATGGGGTGAATCTACTAATAGCTTCTGCTACTCGGAATTTTGACTATCAAACAATGCTTTGGAATAGAAAATGGTCTACATACCGAGGAGACGAAGTAGAAAGATTTAATAAAATTCTAGAATACAGCGCAGCACCTTCGACCTCTCGTCATCACTGGGGTACGGAGATAGATATCAACGGCGCCGATCCTGCATATTTTTCTACTCCTGTGGGTATCAGAGTTTATGATTGGCTGAGTAAAAACGCAAAAGACTATGGATTCTGTCAGACATATAATGAAAAAGGTGGAGACAGAATGACAGGCTACAACGAAGAAAAGTGGCATTGGTCTTACCTCCCCTTAGCTCGCGACTTCACTCAGGAATATAAAGAAATAGTAAATGAAGAAGATATCTACGGCTTTGGAGGCGACACTCTTGTCGCAGAGCTCAATCTAATAGAAAATTACGTCTTAGGAATTAATCCTGAGTGCTTGTAGACTCAGCATTTTCTTCTGGTACCACAGAGCTCTCGATAGACCTTTTGACTTCGGCATAGTCTGGTAATTCTTCTAC
>CAYXDY010000056.1:0-3202 GCA_964463905.1 uncultured Candidatus Saccharibacteria bacterium | reverse complement strand
ACTCCCATAAATGATAGTAGGTTGAAGCTCGGCTTGTAGATATATCTTCTACTGTCTTCCCTGTCTGTGGTTTTTTCTACAAGCCCACGAATAGATAAGGCGCGAAGCGTGAAGCTTGAGTTGACTCCTCTTATATAGTCTATATCTGCTCTACTGGCTCCGTCTTTGTATAAGATTATAGAGAGGGTTTCTAATGCTGCCTTAGACAAATCTTTATTTATCTCTTCCTTTTGTAAATCCTCAATCATGCTTGAGAGCCCTGGTGAAGTGCCAAGCATGACCTCTTCACCATTTTGCACCATGGTCACTCCCCTATTATTCAGATTTTCTTTCAGCACAACTAAGGCATTCTGAATATCTTCTGTAGGAACTTTCAAAATCTCTACCAATCTCTTGATAGACACTGGCTCGTTTTTGAAAAAAAGTATTGCTTCTATTTTTTGTTCTAAATTTATCATAAAGCTAAACAGCTATAAGTTATCAGTTATAACCTGACTTCCCATAATAATATCCCCGTGCTGTTCTGACTGCGTGGCTTCTATTATACCTTGTCTTACCAGCTCGAGCATAGCAAGGAATCCTACTATCACCACCACCCTCTCCTCGCGTGAGACAGGCTGCCCGTGCATATCTCGGAAGCTCGTCTGCATGGATGTCTTAATACGCTCTGTGAGCTTGTCTATCATCTCTTCTATGCTTATCACCTTCTTCACCTCCACTTTCGGCAAGAATACCTTCTTAGGCATATTTCCAAGTACATTCTTAGCCAAGGTCATCATACTATCTTTGGTAATTTGTTCATCAGGCAGGAACACTAGCACCTGATTCTTACTCTCCATAGGAGCGAAGATTATCTTCTGTCCATAAGCATCTCTGACTTTAGGCAGAAGCGCATTATATATCTCATAAAGTCGTAGCCGCTCCTCAAGATTGTGAATGTCCCCTTCCTCTTCTTTGGTAAGTTCTAGATTTGGAAGTAGAGATTTGGATTTAATAAGCAGAAGCGTAGAAGCCACTACCAAGAAGCTAGACACCTCTTCGGGGTCTTTGTTTCCAAGAGAGTTAATATATGAAAGATAATCTTCAGTTACTTGAGATAGTGACACATCACTAATATGCATCTTGCGCTTCTCAACCAGAGATAGTAGTAAAGCAAAAGGCCCTTCAAAAGTTCCCGCTCTAATTTGAAAAGTTTCCGTTTCCACCTTTATATGCTAACATTTATTCATGAAAAAGAAAGGAGTCAGATTATCTAAATTTGTTATTCCACTCGTGTACAACATAGAGCTTAAGCCCGACCTTAAGAACTTCACCTTCGGTGGTGTAGAGACTATTAGCATATCTGTAGAAAAGCCCACCAAGACGCTCACTCTCCACTCTAAGGACATAGACATTGAGACTGCTAAATGCGGTGAGCAATTTGCCAAGATAACTTACAACACTAAAGCTGAGACAACCACCTTCACATTCAAGAATACTATTCCGAAAGGCAAACATAAATTATCGATTGTCTTCCAAGGCATCCTCAACGACAAGATGCGAGGTTTCTACAGAAGCTCGTACCAGGTAAATGGTGAGACTTGCCATATGGCCACCACTCAATTCGAGGCAACGGATGCAAGGCGAGCCTTCCCTTGTTTCGATGAGCCAGCGCATAAGGCTGTCTTCCATGTATCTCTCTGCGTACCCAAGGGTAAGTCAGCTATTTCTAACACTCTACCCGTATCCACCACTATTCATGATGCTGGATACGAAATAGTGCATTTTGCTCCAACTCCCAAGATGTCTACCTACCTACTAGCCTTCATTGTCGGTGACTTCGAGTACGTAGAAAAGAAGTCCAAGCGTGGCGTTATAGTCCGTGTGCACACAACTCCTGGGAAAAAGCATCAAGCAGAATTTGCCCTCGAGGTGACTGTCCGTACTCTTGAGTTCTATGAAGAATATTTCGACATCCCCTACCCGCTGGGCACCTTGGACATGATAGCTATTCCCGATTTTGCATCTGGAGCGATGGAAAACTGGGGTGCCATAACTTACCGCGAGAGCGCACTCCTAGTGGATGAAGCCAAGTCATCAGTATCCAACAAACAATGGGTGTCTTTAGTTATTGCCCACGAGCTAGCTCATCAATGGTTTGGAAACTTGGTCACCATGGAATGGTGGACTCACCTGTGGCTGAATGAAGGCTTCGCTTCGTATATAGAATATCTAGCTGTCGATAAGCTATTTCCCCATTGGGATATCTGGACCCAATTCTCAACCCACGACCTAGGTGTAGCTCTGCGTCTAGACGCTCTCAGCACAACTCACCCCATAGAGGTCGCTGTACACCACCCAGACGAGATTGGAGAAATTTTTGATGAAGTTTCGTATTCTAAGGGTGCTTCTATTATTCGCATGCTTGCGGCTTATTTGGGTGAAGATGATTTCCGGGATGGTCTGCGCTACTACCTGAAGAAACATAGTTATAAGAACACGGAGACAATTCACCTCTGGCAAGCCTTCGAAAAGGTTTCTGGTAAGTCTGTGTCTCGTATGATGCACAACTGGACAAGCAAGCCTGGGTACCCAGTAGTAAAAGCTAGATTGGAAAATGGAAAGTTAATATGGACTCAGGAAAGATTTTTCTCCAGTCCTATTTCTAAAGCCAAATCCAAAGATAAAACAAAATGGGAAATACCTGTT
The DNA here is from genome assembly GCA_964463905.1 of uncultured Candidatus Saccharibacteria bacterium. Lineage (GTDB taxonomy): Bacteria > Patescibacteriota > Minisyncoccia > Phycocordibacterales > UBA9973 > UBA9973. The sequence continues at coordinate 514 of CAYXDY010000056.1, read as the reverse complement.
ACCTTCTTAAATAATAAAGTAAATTTTGGTGAGACTGGGTTCTTCCGGACTGCTTATAGCAAAGAAATGTTAGACGAGCTACGTCATCAAGTATTGGAGAAGAATATTTCTCCTAGAGACCGTCTTGGTGTGATTCGAGACCTCTTCGCTCTTTCTGAAGCAGGAAATATTCCTACCACCGACGCCCTAGAATTTATTAGTGCGTATAAAAACGAAGACAACTATTCGGTCTTGCTAGAGCTCGCTTCTGGGCTAGCCCGTCTGGAGCAATTACTTTCTGAAAGTAAGTTCAAGGCTGGTTTCGACAAATTGTCTATAGAGATCTTCTCTCCCCTAGTCCAGTCTCTGGGGTGGAACACTAAGCCAAATGAACCCTATATGAATGCACTTCTGCGGTCACTTGCTATTTCTCGTGTGGGTAAAGCTGGAGATAAAAAAATAATCAAAGAAGCGAAGGAAATATTTGCGAAAATTATTAAAGGAGGCAGTGTTAATGCTGATATTAGAGGAGCTG
>CAYXDY010000055.1:4145-4834 GCA_964463905.1 uncultured Candidatus Saccharibacteria bacterium | reverse complement strand
ACATGGTAGAGGAATTGTTATGACTCGGGATGTTTTTGATATTGTTGAATACAAAGACACTCGGACTCACAAACATCCATGCAATCCAATGCCAAACGTTGTGCCACTTGAGATTGAAGGTGATATGACTCTGGAAATTGCAGGGAGAGGTGTCCAGATAGCAAAAGAATACAAAGAACCTCTTTCTGTTACAAATTCTTTTGGTATCCCATCTATGGATCCATCTTTCTGGCAGGATGATTTGCGAGATGCAATCAAGTATGCCAAGAAAGGGCAGATAGTTGTAGGCGGGCTTCAGGGGACCCTACAAGAGACAGGAGGTTTCGATGCCTATCTAGAAGACTTCAGACAGATTGCCAAACTGGTAAAGGAAACAGGAGTTAAAGTTATAGAATTAAATTTGAGCTGCCCCAATGAGGGAATCAACAATCTACTCTGTTTTGATATTGAGCGTTCAAGGAGGGTTATTGAAGCAGTGAGAGGGGAGCTGGGTGATACGCCACTAATAATAAAAATCTCATACTATCCAGACATAGAGCATTTGAAGCAACTTGTTGTCGCTGTTGCTCCAATGGTCCAAGCTATTTCTGCTATTAACACAATTCCAGCTAAGATAGTAAACGAGAAAGGGGAGCCCGCACTTTCTGGCGGAAGAATTACAAGCGGAACTTGTGGCGCACCAATTAAAT
>CAYXDY010000055.1:0-4119 GCA_964463905.1 uncultured Candidatus Saccharibacteria bacterium | reverse complement strand
GAAGCTTAAGCAATTGAGAGATGAACGCGGATATTCATATACAATAATTGGAGTAGGGGGTGTTGTGACAGCTGATGACTTTTTTGAATATCGTGACGCAGGTGCAGATATTGTGATGTCGGCGTCAGGTGCTATGTGGAATCCATATCTTGCTAAAGAGATTAAAAATAAGTTATAAAGTAAATGCATAAATCCAATCAAGAAGTCATAGATATATTAAAGAAGGTGGGTGCGGTGCTACCTAATGACCACTTCGTAGGGACTTCTGGGCTTCATTTCGATACTTATATAAATAAAGACTTTTTATACCCGCATACCGAAGACACAAAACGAGTTTGTGAATTAATGGCTGAAAGCACCAAAGCATTTGGGGCAGATGTAGTAGTTGGGCCCGCACTCGGAGGAATAATACTTTCTCAATGGACTGCATATTTTCTGTCTCAATCTTCCGGTAAGGAAATATTAGGAGTCTACACAGAGAAAAAGGACGGGGCTCAGGTATTTACAAGAGGCTATGACAATTTCGTTAAAGGTAAGAAAGTTTTAATTGTCGAAGACATAACTACTACTGGAGGCTCAGTAGTGCAGTTAATAAATCTGGTTAAGGACGCGGGCGGGGAGGTGGCTGGGGTGGCTGTTATGCTCAACAAGAATCCTAAGCTTGTAAACAAAGAGTTATTTGGTGTTTCGTTCGTTGCTCTAACAGAATATGAAGTCACAACCTACGAAGCTACTGAGTGCCCGTTTTGTAAAAATGGTGTTCCTGTAAATACTAAAGTCGGCCATGGAAAGAAATTTTTAGAAGCACAAAAATCGAATGAGTAAATTAATCTTAGCTTTAGATGAAATACAGGATTTAGATGAAGTTTTAGCTTTGGTAAAAAAAGTGGGGCATTTGTTCTATGCCGTAAAAATCCATAATCTATATGACAAATTTGGCCCGAGTGTGGTGGACAACTTGAAGGAGGCTGGCGCAGAAAAGGTCTGGGTGGACCACAAATTGTATGATATACCCAACACGGGCAAGCTTCGCGCCGAGAGTATTAATGCTGACATTATCTCAGTGCATGCTTCGGGTGGGTTAGAGATGATGAAGCAGGTAGTTTCTTCGGGGAAAATAGTTTTTGCTGTCAGTATTCTAACTTCTTTCTCTCCCGAAGAGGTGAAGAAGATTTACAACAGGGAAGTAAATGAGGTAGTACTGTTTTTCGCCGAGCTTGCGGAAGTAGCTGGGGTGGCTGGCTTAGTATGTTCGCCACAAGAGATTAAGATGCTTCGAAGTCACGACCAATTAACAAATTTGAAACTAGTGGTCCCCGGAATTCGCTCAAAAGGTGCTGATACTAATGACCAGAGTAGGGTAGGGACGCCGGAACAAGCCCTTCAAGACGGAGCAGATTACCTTGTTGTTGGTAGGCAAATAACCCAGTCTGATAACCCTGAGTTGGCCGCACAGACTCTATGTGATGAAGTTCAGGCTTATAAATGAGGGGTGATTTGACATTAATTTATAATTTGCTAGTATCTTCCTAAGGGCCCTTTCGGGTCTTTTACATTGGTTTTTTAATTATTATTAATAATATAGTTAGTAATTAAGCCTTAGCGACTGGTTCTCGTACGTTAAGTTTTAATTATTAGCCCAAAATAAATATTATGGCAGAAGAATTTAAGAGAGATAAGCCTCACGTAAACGTAGGTACTATCGGTCACGTTGACCATGGTAAGACCACATTAACAGCAGCTATCTTGCATGTGTTAAACCTAGCGGGTAAGACAGTAAGACTTAAGGACGTTAGTCAGATCGACAATGCTCCTGAAGAAAAGGCTCGTGGTATTACTATCAACATCTCTCACAACGAGTATGCTACTGACGCTCGTCACTATGCACACATTGATGCTCCAGGACACGCTGACTACATCAAGAACATGATCACAGGTGCCGCTCAAATGGACGGTTCTATTCTCGTGGTTGCTGCTACAGACGGAGCTATGCCACAGACTCGTGAGCACGTTTTGCTTGCGAAGCAGGTTGGTGTTCCAAAGATTATCGTCTTCCTAAACAAGTGCGATATGGTTGATGATAAGGATATGATAGACCTAGTGGAAGAAGAGATAAGAGAACTTCTTACCAAGCAAGGTTTCGACGGAGCAGGTGCTCCAGTTATCCGTGGTTCAGCCCTAAAGGGTCTTGAGTCTACATCTATTGAAGATGAGTGGGCTAAGAAGATTCTTGAGTTAACCAATGCTCTAGATACTTACATCCCAGTTCCTGAGAGAGATATTACCAAGCCTTTCCTTATGCCAGTTGAAGACATCTTCTCAATCGAAGGCCGTGGAACAGTTGTTACTGGTAAGATTGAAAGAGGAGTAGTAAAGGTTGGTGAAGAAATCGAAATCGTCGGTATCAAGCCAAACCAGAAGACTACAGTTACTGGTATTGAAATGTTCAACAAGAACCTACAAGAAGGTATGGCTGGAGACAACGCTGGTATCCTCCTTAGAGGTCTTAAGAAAGAAGATATCACTCGTGGACAGGTACTAGCAAAGACTGGTACAGTTACCCCACATGACAATTTTACTTGCGAAATCTACGTACTTAAGAAGGAAGAAGGCGGTCGCCACACTCCATTCTTCAAGGGTTACAAGCCTCAATTCTACATCCGAACTACAGACGTAACAGGTGATGTTACATTGGCCGAAGGAGTAGAAATGGTTATGCCAGGAGACACAGCGAAGATTACAGTTAAACTTGTTACCCCTGTTGCTCTAGAAGAATCTCAAAAGTTTGCGATTCGTGAAGGAGGTAAGACAGTAGGTGCAGGAGTCGTAACTAAGATTCTCGGATAATAAAGTTAATTAAATAAGTTCTTTATCATGACAACAGCAAATACAACAACCAAAGAGCCTAAGGCAAAGGCAGTCAAAACTACCAAAGCCAAGAAGGTAGCCCCAAAGAAGAAAGAAAAGGGGGATGGGACAGTAATCTTGAGAATTCGTGTGCTTGCTTACGAGAGCAAGATACTCGATGCTTCAGTAAAACAGATTATGGATACAGCTGTGCGTTATGATGCAGAAATTGTAGGCCCAGTACCTCTACCTACAGAGATTAAGAAATACACAGTCAATCGTGCTTCTTTCGTGTACAAAAATACAAGGGAGCAGTTCGAGATACGAGTACACAAGAGACTTATAGATATCATCAACCCGAACCAGAAGACAATTGAGTCGCTTACGAACCTCTCATTGCCTTCAGGTGTAGAGATTGATGTGAAAATGTTGTAATTATTAAAAGGATCAGAAAATCTTATGAAATTTATTTTGGGAACAAAAGAGAATATGACAGAATATTTTTCCGAAACAGGAGAAGTGTTTCCTGTGACGATAGTATCTACTCCAGCCTCTACTGTTACCAAAGTGTTTACTAAGGATACAGATGGATATAATTCAGTTCAGCTTGGTTTCGGAACAGCAAAAGACAAAAAGGTAAATAAGGCACAAAAGAACATTGGTCTTTTCAAGACCTTAAAAGAATTTCGTCTAAAGGGCGAGGCTTCTTCAGAAGTTAAAGCTGGAGATGTTATCGATGCTTCAGTGTTTGCTCCAGGAGATAAGGTTCAGGTTTCTAGTATCTCTAAAGGTAAAGGATTCCAAGGTGTTGTAAAGCGCCACGGTTTCGCCGGAGGTCCTCGAACCCATGGTCAGAAGCACTCTGAGCGTGAGCCAGGAAGTATCGGCGGAGGTCTTCGAACACACGTACCGAAGGGTATGCGCATGGCAGGAAGAATGGGCTCTGACAGAATAACTCAGAAGAACCTTAAGGTTGTTTTTGTCGATAAAGAAAATGAATTTATGCTTATACAGGGTGCTATTGCTGGTAAGCGTGGAACATTGGTAGAAATAATACAGAAATAATATGGAAGCAAAAATATACAACCAAAAAGGAACATCTGCTGGAACAATAACTCTACCTGAGAAGATATTTGGAGTAAAGTGGAGAAGCGACTTAGTGCACCAAGTAGTAGAGGGTATGCGCTCCAACAAGCGCTCCGGTACTGCTGATACCAAAGACCGCGGAGAAGTTCGTGGTGGAGGTAAGAAGCCATGGAAGCAGAAGGGGAC
>CAYXDY010000054.1:0-4928 GCA_964463905.1 uncultured Candidatus Saccharibacteria bacterium | reverse complement strand
TATAATTCGGTTGAGTCAAGAATCCTCCTCGCACATAGCGAAATCTATTTTCCACATCAAGACTATTTATCCCCGCCTTCTCAATATTTGGATTCACCAAGATTCTGCACTTACCCTTCTTCCTAGCCAATATCTCCACAGCTTCTGGAGCAAACGCGGGAGCAGAGACCACGTCGAGCAGTCTGCGTCCTTCCGGCATAAATTTATTTATCAAATCTTCTGCAAGCTTCTCATCCACTGCGAAGTTCAGCATCACTGAGCCTCCGAAAATTGCCCGCAAGTCTCCTTGGAGCATTCTCTCAATTGCCTCTTCACCAGTCTTCCCTGTCCCCGCCCCGCAAGCATTACCGTGCTTCACACCTATCGCCACGAATGGAACTTCGTCAAAATTCTTTTCATATCCTGCTCCGATATGAGTGACAGTCTGAATCATTCTATCTACATCACACAAGTTGTTGTAGCTCATTGGGTTCCCAGCCACTAACTGCCAGTTGGACAGAGCGAGAGCATCGGGATTGGTCTTATATAGTCTTGCAGGCTTCTGATATGCATTCTCCCCGTAAGAGCATTCTAAAACGCTCTCTCCGGAAATATTTTTATACTTTCCATTACTATGATACTCAGATGACACAGCAGTGTAATGAGATATTATGGCTTCTGCTTTAGCATATAAATTATTTAAAAATTCTTCTCTATTTGGTTCGCCATCTCTCAGCCACTGTATCACCTTCTCTCTATCGGCGACATCGCACACAGTTATACGCCCGCCCTTAGCAGCAGAGCGAATCATTGTCGGTCCACCGATGTCTGTTTTCTCTATCACACTCTCGCGAATTGCATTTGGATTATTTATTTCTTGTTCCAGAGGATATAAATCTACACACACCAAATCTATCCAAGGAATATCATTCTTTTCTAATTCTGCTCGGTGCTCCGGATTGTCTAAGGCGAGTAATCCTCCATGAATCTTCGGATGCAGAGTCACCACCCTATGAGATAGTATAGCCGGCATGCCTGTTATCTCGGCTACATCAGTATTCTCTACCCCGTGCTCAGTTAAGTATTTAGCAGTGCCTCCAGAAGAGATTATCCGCCAGCCTAAATCGACTAGACTCTTTGCAAATACATCTATACCTTCTTTATTAAATACTGAGATTAGGGCTGTTTTCATAAAATTAAAAGCACCCCTGTTGGAGTGCTTTTAATATACTATTTTTTTAGTATTATTTCAATTCTATTTTAGTTCTATTTTTCCACCTGCCTCTTCAATCTTCTTCTTAAGCTCATCAGCTTCAGCCTTCTTCATACCTTCCTTAAGAGTAGCTGGAGCAGCATCTACCAAGTCCTTAGCCTCTTTAAGACCAAGTCCTAGAACTTCCTTAACTACCTTCATAACAGCAATCTTCTGTTCACCAGCAGAAGCTAGTACCACAGTGAAAGCATCCTTCTCCTCAGCAGCTGGAGCACCAGCAGCTGCGCCACCAGATACTGCAACAGCAGCAGCTGATACGCCGAACTTCTCTTCTATGGCCTTAACAACTTCGTTTAGTTCGAGAGCTGTTGCCTTGTCCAACCATTCTAACAATGTATCTTTGTTCATAATATTTTGTAAGCTATTAGTTATTAGCTAATTAGCTAGTTAGCTTTTAATTTAGAGACTTCATTGATTGCAAGAGCCATTCTCTGCATAGGGCTCTTAAACAAGAATGCAATCTTGGAGAGCAACACTTCCTTAGAAGGAATAGTCGCAAGCTCCATCATCATTTCTGCGCCGACAAACTTACCTTCGAAAATACCTCCTAGGATAGAAAGCATTCCTTTGTGAGTTTTCTGGAAGTTGTGCACTTCGCGCGGGGATGAGATAGGGTCCTTAGAGTACGCGATAGCGACTTCGCCACCGAGCTCTGGTATCTCCCCTGTTGCCTTGCCAAGGAGCGCGCGCTTGAGTAGAGTCTTGCGAGACACTCTGTAGCTTACACCTTCTTTACGCAAGTCATTTCGGAGAGCTGTTTCGTCTGCGACTTTAAGCCCGTGAAAGTTCACGAACACTAAAGACGCACTTTCAGAGACAGCTTTATCTATCTCCTTTATCATCTCTTCTTTTCTTGATTTTTGTAACATATGTTTTTATTTTTCCAACAAAAAAGCGGCACAAGGCCGCAAAATTCTTTTAACCCTCCAACGGAGGATTCCGGAATCGACCCACTAAATAGGACTTATGAGTGAAAAGTGTAAAGTTGAATGTGAAAAGTAAATACTTTAGACTTTGAACTTTCTACTTTAAACTTGCGCTTGCGCGCTGCCTATTTTCTCTGCGGTATAGATAGTCTAACACACTTCCCCTGTTTTGCAACCCTCCTTTTCCACCTCTGCAGTCTCTAGCTGCTTCTGCTCATCAAGATAGGTCACTATATAAGCGCCCCCCAAACCCAATAAAATAAACAAAGAAAACCAGATCAAACTCTTAAAAAAGTGTCTTGTTATCACACCTGCATTATACCTGAGCCATCCCCCTTTGCCAAACCCATTTTGTGAAGGTTACACCTTCACAGGACTATTGTTATTTTGTTTGGTAAATAGTCAAAATATGCATTATCAGAGGCGTCCTTTATATGAACTTTAACTCTAAAGATTCCGTCTTGGAGTAGCCCTCCCCCAGACAGAATGCCATCCCACTCTTTAGTGCAGGTGGATGTCCAGTCTGCACACCCAGCTCCTGAGAAAAATATTTTATATATTCCATCATCTAACTCATTCTCAATTTTAATAGACACCCAGTCTACATCTTCATCTGTATTGAAGACGAGAGTAAGCGGACTAAGTAATGGATCGGTAGTTATCGGACCTGACGCGCCATTGTAAGTGTAGCTAGTAACTGACGGTGGAGTAATGTCTGATTCTGTCTCCGCCTCTGGATCTGGATCTGGCTCCGCCTCTGGTTCTGATTCTGGCACAACCACAGACTCATCTACAATATGAACAGTTCCATCTTCTCCGCAAGCTGAAGAAAATCCGTCATAACTTCCGCATCCTTTATTTGCTTTTATTAATCCTGTGTAAGACGAATTATAGTAATACAATGCTACTCTTCCACCCCCGCCCGAACTCTTGAAATATCCACTGGAATGTAGCGCCCCTCCATCAGCATTAATCGACCCGTTACCAATAATATTTTGTGTTGTTATGTACACACTTCCTCCACTTCCCGCAGTAAATCCATTAGCGCTAATTGTTCCATTATTAATAAGTAAATTAGTTACAATCAACCTAATAGCTCCACCCCCTCGAGAATGAGCAGCTCCCCCGCTACCGAAATCGATGGGCATAGTCGCTGATCCGTAAAGAGAGTTAATATTTCCATTATAACTAATACCACCATAGCTAGAACCAATACTTGTAATACTGGAAACACCCGGACCAGTATCAGGAGCATAACCCTTATTGTCAGCAGAAATTGCGGAGCCTGATTCTATTGTAAGATTCGGTATTGTAATTGATAAGATTTGAAGTGGTAGAGTGGTCAATGTAGAATTCCGAGAAAGTGTAAGCGAAGTACTATTGACAACATGAGTTCCGGACAAGGTCATCATTGAGCCACCACTTATATTAATTGTTGGGATATTTAAAACTTGCCCAGATGACAAGGTGAAGCTAGAGGCACCAGCGATGGAAAGATTGTCAGCATTTATTATCACATTGTCTTCATTAATTACAGGTGCGTTGTCGGATGTGTAAATATTATTAAAATTAAATGGGGAGTCTACTTGAACAAAACTCCATGGGTTCTTGATATAAAGATTGTTGTTAAGCGTATCAATAAATCCGATTGTGCCATCCTTTCCACAAGATACAGAAAATCCGTTATAACTTCCACAACCCCCTTTGGCTTCGGCTGTACCGGAAAATGAAGAACTCTGGTAATGTATAGCTATTCGTCCGCCTCCACCCGGACTCTTGAAATATCCACTCCCATGCAATGGACCACCGTTCGCGCGAAACAAACCAGACCCAGATATGTCCTTAGTCTGCACATACACACTACCACCACTAGCCGCAGAATCCCCAGAAGACGATACAGCTCCGTGATGAACGAAGGAATTGCTTACCACAATATGAATAGCCCCTCCTCCTCTTCTGAATCCGCCCGAACCAAGATCAACAGGTCGGAGTGCTGAGCCATAGGTTATTGCGGGTGTAACCCCATAAGCCCCTCCACCATATCCCGCTCCTTGACTGTAGTGAGAAGACGTGCCAGGACCTTCGTCTGCCCTATAGCCCTTATTGTCTGAAGATATGGAAGCTCCGTTTTCTATAGTAAGATTAACTGCTCGTATTTTTACCCCTCGAAAAGAATTAGAGGAAGCTGGGTCACCCTCTAGGGTCAGCACAGCATTATTTGTAATAATTAAATTATTAAATCCGTATTCGCCTGCTGGAAGAGTTTTGTTGCTGGTCATTACGACCTCTGCTTCTTCCCTGTCTTCTATACTATTTTCGTTTAAGTCAGAAGAAGCTAGATTACCATTGGCATATCCTACTCGTACAGTGCGCGTCCTTGTGGAAGTATTACTCGCCGTATCAACAGTAGTGTATGTAATAGTATAAAGACCTACCGTGGAAGTATCTACTGCTCCTGTCGAGCTCACTTCTACTGGGCCGTCCATATCGTCCTCGGCAGTAGCACCTGCGTCTACATAAGTATCCCCTTCGGTGATAGTCATCTCTGTATCTCCATTGATGGTGATAACTGGTGCGGTAGTATCTGGCACTATTTCAGGCTCTGGTTCTGACTGCGGCTCTGGGGCTGGAGAGCTTGACCCTCCTCCACCAGAATAAATTATAGGAGGTATAGCTTGTGGTGAGCTTGTCGAATCCAACTCTATAACTTCGGGACTTTCAGCAACAACTTCTTCTGTTGTTATTTCCTC
>CAYXDY010000053.1:3611-4988 GCA_964463905.1 uncultured Candidatus Saccharibacteria bacterium | reverse complement strand
TTTCGATTGGTGATAAAACGGCCGAAGAAATAAAAATTACTGTTGGTTCGGCTTTGCCACTTGAAGAAGAAATAACTATGGATATCAAAGGCCGTGATGTGCTGTCTGGTTTGCCTCGGACGACTGAAATTCGGACCAATGAAGTGGTAAGGGCAATTAGTAAGGAACTTCGCGAGATGGTGAAAGCGATTAAAGATGTTTTTCAAAATACACCACCAGAGCTGGCGGCTGACATTATCGATGGGGGAATCATTATGACCGGCGGAACCTCACAACTACGAAACTTCCCCGAACTAGTAAAGCGCCGGACTGGAGTAAAGGCTCAACTAGCCAACGAAGCCCTCTTTTGTGTCGCGACCGGTACCGGCATCGCCCTTGAACATCTCGATGCCTACAAGCAAGCCGTACTGGCGAAGCGGTAGGTTTTTCTTTATATATACTAATGATAATGCAAAATTAGTACAGAGTTAGCTCTAGAGCTGGCTCTGTACATGGATTGAGTGTAGAGATTTATAGAGGCTACAAGATTGTCCCAGACGGGAAGTAAGTAGACACTAATTGATTTATAATGGTACATGATATAATCATTGCGCATGAGTGATGAAAATAAGTATAAAGTCAAAGACACGTTCTCTCACCTAGAATTTGAACAGTCGGATTTTGGTAGCATTTATCACAACAGTCCTTCTGAGTCTAAGTCCCCATCTACTATAGAAGAGTTAGCTAGCCTACTTAAGGAGTATAACGACACCAATACAAATGTCACTGTGCGAAATACAGGACATTCAGTTAATGGCCAGACCTTGACTTGTGGGGCACAGGTAAATCTTTCTAAACTGAAACAAATAAACTTTCACGAAGAAGCAGGTGAAGTCACGGTACAGGCAGGTGTTAGTTGGCATGAGTTGTTTGAGGCGATAGACTGTTCGAAATATTCTACGCCTGTTTTCCCGAATAATCCTTATCAGCAGATACAAATAGGTGGTACGGCTGCGGTAGGAGGTATAGGCTTTTTTGGATCAAAATACGGCGGTTTTTGGAATATTGTAAAGAGAATAACCCTGGTTACCATGACCGGAGAGATACTAGAATGTTCAAGGGATAAAAATCCTGACCTTCTGGCCTATTCTTTAGGAGGTTATGGCAGGATTGGAGTGATTGCTGATATCACTCTTGAGATTTACGAACACTCTAATAAATTATTTATCATAGGGTTAGCCTGCCACAATAGTGAGGGAATCTCGCGAATAGTAGAAAAAGCTATGTCAGACGAAAAGGTATATGGAGTAGTACCTTTTTATCAGTTGAGGCGATTCAGATTTATGAAATGGTTCAAGGTCATGCCTCGCCCGGTCGAGGCCTGACCCGCCCGCTCGC
>CAYXDY010000053.1:0-3601 GCA_964463905.1 uncultured Candidatus Saccharibacteria bacterium | reverse complement strand
GCACGAGGTGGAAGGTCTGCAGTTTGTTGTGCTGCACACCAAGGGTGGCGCGGTCAAGTGGTTCAAGGTCATGCCGTCTGGGGTCTGTCTCATGATTGAAGCTGGTAAAAAAGACCATCTGCAAAACTTGTCTGAATACGTTAAGCTTAATTATAAAGCAGACATTTTTTTATATATAAAAGAGACAAAAAGTAAGTTACATACTTTGGATTTTTCTCTTGTGCCCACTCTTTGTAGTAGGGAGGCACTGATTTACTGGTATCCAGTCCATGTAAATAGCAATGAGCAATTTAATTTTTGCCATCCTTGGGCAGACTGTGTTATCTCTAAGGATTACTATCCTGAATTCCTAGAGAAATCTACTGCGATAGTGAGAAAGTACAAGATGGAACAGTACTTGATAAGGTACTCTGCTTTTAATGATAGACACACTTTCGATACGTATGGGTCGTACGTCACTAGAAAAATCGAGTCCAACACCAAGAGATATTTTCCATTATCTTTAGATTTGGATGATAGCAATGACTATAGTTATATTCTGGGAATATTTCCATCAGTGCCACTAACAGAGGTGGACAGGGCTACACATATGATAAACGAGATTGACAACCTACTTTATAGTATGGGCGGTAAGAGATATCTGTACGGATATCATGACCTATCTCCTCAGCAGATAGAGCAACATTTTGGAAAAGATATTATTGAGAAATGGAATAAAATAAAGACAGAATTAGATCCTAAGCACTTGCTTAATATAGGTGTCATAGAACATCTGGATACCTTAACGTAACTAATATTATAGATGGTTTGTATACTTAATGATAATTTAAACTTCGTTTAGGAGAGGAAAATGACAGCATCAAATCGAGATCTTGGTTATGTGTGGAGATAACAACTCAAATAAGTCTCAACACCGTCCCAGGCGGCCAGCTCGAAAAATTTGACTAAAGAAGAAGCCGAGTATATTAGTTGCAAAGGGTACCCCTTTGCACGGCACCCCTTTGCACGGCACATTGTCTCAATCGGCCATCATTATACAAAGAAAAGCCCTTAAATTAAGGCTCCGGATTTTAATATGATATTATCAACCAAATGGAAGGCCCACGTTACGATACAGAAAAACAAATAGAAAATCTTTTAGGTTCTGATATAGCAAGTAGTTTTGAGCTTCTTGAGCGAGAACTATACCTAAGTATAGATATAGACCTGTCTCAAGAAGAGAGAAAAAGTCTTGAGCGGGTTCATATAGAACAAGATTTACCTCAGTTTGATTTTTATGGTGCTGAAGGAGATGAATTAAAGAATAATATCAAAAACTACTTAATCGCAATGGGGGATAATAGTCCAGAAGACTTATCAAATATTGCTGATATCGTTTCGCGGCTTTCAGAAGGCATGCGCAAGGGCTTTGGCGCAGAGTCTACTTGGACAATGATACGTGTGTCACTTCCACATAGTGGTTTCGAAATACCGCGATTGCATCCAGATGGTAGATATTTTAAATCTACAAAAAAGCGGTACAAGCTTGTTGCAACCTTGAAAGGTCCCCAGACCCTTTTCGGAGAAGCGGTAGATGTTGAAGCTGCTGATCGACTCGGAAAGGAACAGTATGATAACTACCTAAATAATGAGGATGATCTGGCGAAGCTAGAGGGGGAAGATATTCGAATTCGTACCGAGCTTCAAAAGGTAGTTGAACAGAAAGATATAGGCGGAGAAGGTAAGGCAGTTATATACCTTGTAGGAGAGAAGGATGCGGTACTTCATTCAGAACCTGACATTACAGAACCACGTATTTTTGTATCAGTGTTACCTGGCTCAAATGAGCAAATTGCCCAGTGGGCAGGTAGGACTAGGGACTGATCCTAAAAAAGGATTTAAATAGTTGCAAAGGGTACCCCTTTGCACGGTAAAAGGGTACCCCTTTGCACGGTACCTTTTGCACGGTATTAATTCTCTCAGGTGAGCCTGTTGAATTCCCTAGTTGGTAATGTTTACAAAAGTTCCAGATCTCGTCCTGAGCGTCCGCTATGAAATTTTGGTTACATTTAGCAGTCTAAGATTTATTTGAGTATCAGGTTAATATTTTTGCTATAATTTGTATATGAAGAAGTTTATCTTGCACGGAGGTTTCACTACTGAAGCGAATGATTCGAATAATTCTTTCTTTACGGAGTTACTGAAAGGAGTTTCTGATAATAGCACTGTTTTATTTGTTTACTTTGCTTCCCGTACCGAACAAGAGATACCGATAAAATTCGAAGCTCATATAAAAAAGTGTAAAGATTCCCCCTTGGCCAAAAATTTAAAATTTAAGATTGCTACTCAAGAAGGTTTCTTGGAAGAAATAAAAGAATCTAACGTAGTGTTTTTTAATGGAGGTAGTACAAACAAACTTCTTAAGATTTTAAGATCTTATCCAGACCTTAAACCACTGCTTCAAGGGAAGACTATTGCCGGCTCTTCGGCCGGAGCTTATGCACTAGCAACCATAGGAGCCTCACATTCTGAGGAAGCGGTTAGGGAAGGGCTGGGGCTCGTACCGTTAAGGGTTATTTGTCATTATGAGAGTGAAAAATTGCCACCGAGTCAAGCGTCGGTGAAAGTATTAAGAAATACAATGACTAATTTAGAACTGGTAACCCTAAAGGACTATGAATGGCAGGTCTTTCATTATTAAATAATTTCAAAAATTGTCCCTCACAGCCAACTAGGAAATTTTATGATCTAATAGACATATGGATATCGGAAAGAAAATCGTAGTGGTTGGTATAAGTGCTGTTGGTAAGTCAACTTTCTCACGCGAGTTATCGCAAAAACTGAACCTTCCTTTGACACTCATGGATTCAATAATGTGGAAGTCAGGTTGGGAGTATATAGGAGACGAGGAGACCGTCCGGGAACTTCACGAGATTAGTCAATTACCTGAATGGATTATTGAAGGATATATAAGTAAAGGAGCTCGTACTTTTGTCTTTGATCTCGCTGACACAATAATTTATCTTGATTATTCTGCGACTAGATTTTTCATGGGAAATAAAAATGTTGATTATTCACCAGCCATTTGCTCGTGGAGATATATCAAGAGATGGTGGAGATATCGCAATAATCCCAGACCTGAACTAGAAGGCTGTCCTGAGAAGTTTAGCTTTAAATTCTTGAAACTTGTTTGGACAAAAGGTGAAGCAAGATCACTCAATGCTTTTCTTGAAAAAGTAAAAAACAAGGAGAAAATTATTGTTCTTTCTTCGCCCAAAATGGCTGCTGACTTTCTTAAAAAATTCTAATATTGTCCAGACGGTTCAGTCTGATAGTTGCAAAGTTTTGTACAACACACCATTATAAAAAGAGATTACCCTTGAACGTCTTGATTCTTATAAACGAACCGTGACTGCTGAGTAGTAATTGAGGTGGGTTTAAGCTGAGGGATTTCACGTTATTTAAAAGAGAGAGTATAGTATTAGATATGGTTTGGTCGTGTGTGGGATGTACAAAAGCTCTAAGATTGTCCCAGATGGCCAACACACAACTATATATTTCCTAGAAGACTTTAAAGTATCGAAGTCCTTCAAGCACACCAAAGGAATAGGGGTCTGTAGCC
>CAYXDY010000052.1:4700-5029 GCA_964463905.1 uncultured Candidatus Saccharibacteria bacterium | reverse complement strand
TTCTTCTTAACCTCCACGAATCCTCCGACAACAGCCATAGGAATGCATTCGGTATTCACACAACCCACCACATCACCAGACGAAAGTTCGGCAATAACAGGTATATGGTCTGGCAGAATAGTTATCTCCCCTTGCTTGGTAGGTATGCTCACGTAATCCACCATCTCATCTAAGATGAGCTTCTCTGGAGTAACTATTCTTAATTGTATTAGTTTTTTAGACATGGATTAACCTTGATTGAAAATTGAAAACTGAGAATTGTAAATTTACAACGCTCCCTTCATGTAGAAATCTCCTTCAGGAAGAGCGTCGTGCTTCCCTGCTAGTAT
>CAYXDY010000052.1:0-4690 GCA_964463905.1 uncultured Candidatus Saccharibacteria bacterium | reverse complement strand
AAATGAACGAATTGTTTCAGCAAGAGGTACGTATTGCCCCTTGGCTCCAGTGAACTGCTCTGCCACGAAAAACGGCTGAGATAGGAATTTCTGAATCTTACGAGCACGAGCCACAAGCTCCTTGTCTGCTTCAGAAAGCTCTTCCATACCCAAAATTGCAATGATGTCTTGTAGGTCCTTGTATCTCTGTAGAACTCTCTGTACTTCACGAGCAACACGATAGTGCTCCTCTCCTACGATATTCGGGTCTAGGATGGTAGAAGAAGAGTCTAATGGGTCAACTGCGGGATAAATACCAATTTCAGAAAGAGAACGATTAAGCACCACCGTAGAGTCTAGGTGAGCGAAGGTTGTCGCTGGTGCAGGGTCGGTAAGGTCGTCAGCAGGCACGTACACGGCTTGCACGGATGTAACAGAACCCTTGTCTGTAGAAGTAATACGCTCCTGCATGTTTCCCATTTCTGATGCTAGGGTCGGCTGGTAACCCACAGCAGAAGGAATACGTCCTAGAAGTGCAGACACCTCAGAACCCGCTTGAGTGAAGCGGAAGATATTGTCCACGAAGAAAAGAACGTCTTTACCTTCTTGGTCTCGGAAGTGCTCAGCCATAGTAAGACCGGTAAGTGCCACACGTAGACGAGCACCTGGCGGTTCATTCATTTGTCCGAAGACCATGGCTACTTTATCAAGCACCTTAGAATCTTTCATTTCGTGATATAGGTCATTTCCTTCTCTTGTTCGCTCTCCTACTCCAGCGAACACTGAGTAACCTCCGTGATTGGAAGCAATGTTGTGAATGAGCTCCTGGATAACGACGGTCTTACCCACTCCTGCTCCTCCGAATAGTCCCACCTTTCCTCCTTTTAAGACTGGGCAGATAAGATCGATAACCTTAATACCAGTTTCAAGGATTTCAACCTTGGTTGCCTGTGAGGTGAAGTCTGGAGCTTGACGATGAATTGGAGAAAGCTTGCCTCCTTTCACTTCTGCTCCGTCATCAATAGCTTCTCCTAAGACGTTGAAGATGCGTCCAAGGGTAGATGTTCCCACCGGTACAGAAATGGGAGCACCTGTGTCTTCGACTTCCATGCCGCGAGCAAGCCCATCAGTAGAGTCCATGGCCACAGTGCGCACAAGGCCTCCTCCTAGATGCTGTTCTACTTCCAGAACTATTTTCTTATCTCCATTTTTGACAAAAAGAGAATTGTATACTGCTGGGAGGTGGTCGCCGAAATCCACATCTATAACCGGACCGATAATTTTTTTGATTGTACCTTTGTTCATAATAATTTTGCTATTGATTAATAATTTATATTGATAATTTAGCTAACACTCGCCATACCCGCACTAATCTCTGAAATTTCTCTGGTAATGTTGGATTGTCTTGCTTTATTGAAGACCAGCGTCAGGTCATCTATCATTTCCCCAGAGGCTTCGGATGCATTCTTCATGGCTACCATTCTTGAGGATTGCTCTGAAGCGTTGGACTCTAGGAGCATTTGGTAGAGTTGCATCTTCGTTAATTTCTCTGCCAGTGATCCGATAAACTTGTCCCTATGTCCTTCAAACAAATATTCTGTTTTACTTTCTTTTTCTAATATAACTTTCTCGTCGTTCTTAATTTCTTCTAGTCCCTCAATCAGCTCTTTGAGACTTTGTTTTGAGACTGGGAGAATTTGTTTAATATTGGCCTTTTGAGAAAGTGCGGACAGAAAATCAGTATAAACCACCAAAACTTTGTCGTACTTACCTTGTTTGAATTCATCTATAACTAATTGTGAAATTGGAGCAACTTGAGATAGAGTTACGCTGTTGCCAAACTCAAGGAAGCTAGCAATGACTTTCTTGTTTAATCTTCGCATTGCTGTATCTCCCTTTTTCCCTATTGAAACAACATCTATATTTATATCTTTATATTCTGGATTTTTCAGAAGAGTTATGGCTTTCTTAATTGCTTGAGCATTGTATGCTCCGCAAAGTCCACGATTTGAAGTTACAAGAACTACTAGAATATTCTTTACCTCTCTTTCGGTAAATAGTGGATGAGTTATTTCTTCTTTATTCTTAGCAATAGAAGTTAAGATTTCCCAAGAGTATTCGGCATAGAGGCGAGATGCTAAAGTAGAAGACACGGCGCGCTTCATCTTAGACGCAGCGACAAGCTCCATAGCTTTGGTGATTTTCTTGGTATTCTTCACCGACTTTATTCTTCTTTTAATTTCTTTGGTTCCAGCCATATATTTGTATTAAGGACTGTCCTTATGAAACTTCCCCAAGGACAGTCCTTTTATTATTTGAAACTAGCCTTAAAGTCAGTAATTGCCTTCTTCAACTCTTCTTCCCCTTTATCTGTCCACATATTTTTCTCCAAAACTTCCTTGTAGAAGATCTTGGCATTTCTCTCTGTGTATTCAATAAGCCCTTGCTCAAACTCCTTAATCCTCTCTACAGGGACATCGTCCATGTAACCCTTGGTAAGAGCGTAGAAAGCCACCACCTGGTGCTCAGTCTTAACTGGAGAGTATTGTAGCTGTTTAAGCATTTCGACAGACCTCTTACCGCGCTCTAGAGATGCCTTAGTGGATTCGTCCAAGTCAGAGCCGAATTGAGAAAAGGCTTCAAGCTCTCTGTATTGAGCCAAGTCAAGCTTTAGAGTTCCTGCTACTTTCTTCATAGCCTTAATTTGAGCGGATGAGCCCACGCGAGACACAGATGAGCCCACGTTTACAGCCGGGCGGATACCTTTGTAGAACAAATCTGTTTCAAGGAAAATCTGTCCGTCAGTGATTGAAATTACGTTTGTAGGGATGTAAGCAGAGATGTCTCCAGCCTGTGTTTCAATGATTGGGAAAGCTGTGATTGAACCACCTCCGTACTCTTTGTTTCTTCGGCAAGCTCTTTCAAGAAGTCTTGAGTGAAGGTAGAAAACGTCTCCAGGATATGCTTCACGACCGGGTGGTCTGCGAAGCAACAGAGAGATTTCACGGTAGGCAACAGCGTGCTTAGAAAGATCATCGTAAATGATTAATACATCCTTTCCCTGATCCATGAAATATTCCGCGATGGATACGCCGGTGTAAGGAGCGATGTACGAAAGCGCGGCTGCCTCAGATGCTCCAGCGGAAACGATAACGGTGTATGCCATAGCACCTCCTTCTTCTAAGCGGACTTGAAGCTTGCGTAGCTTTGAGTCCTTCTGACCAATAGATACGTAAACGCAAATCATGTTCTGTCCTTTTTGATTTAGAATCGCGTCTATGGCAAGAGCAGTCTTACCTGTCTGGCGGTCACCAATGATGAGCTCTCTCTGACCTCGTCCTACTGGAATGATGGCATCAATAGCCTTAATACCTGTAGCCACTGGCTGATCCACACTCTGGCGAGTAACGACACCCGGAGCAACCCTCTCAATTGGGTATGACTTCTCAGCCTTGATTCCACCCTTACCGTCTATAGGCTCTCCAATGGCATTGACCACACGGCCGATGATAGCGTCAGACACTGGTACTTCAAGAATGCGCCCGGTAGCCTTAACCTCATCTCCCTCACGAATCTTAGAGAATTCTCCTAGAATGATTACTCCCACGGCATCCTCTTCAAGGTTAAGAGCAACTCCAACTTCCCCGTTGGGAAAAGTTACCATTTCGGATGAACGAATATCAGAGAGTCCTGAGACCTTGGCAATACCGTCGAATACTTCAATCACATTGCCCACCTTCTCCACCTGGACGCTATCCTTGAATGATTCAATTTCTTTTCTTAAATTTTCTACAATGTGATTATTCATTTTTTTTAATTAAATATGCTTTTAATTTATTTATTTTGTTCTTTAAGGTTAAGTCTATTACTTCATCCCTTATTCTTAATCTCACTCCTCCTATTAATTCTGTATTTGTGCTTTCTTTAAAAATGAATTCTTTATCTCCGTATTTTTTCTTTAAAATCTCTTTTATATATTTCTTATCTTCTTCTCTGAGAGGACTTGCACTTTCTGCTAATATCTCGAGCCTGTTCATGTCTTCATTTATTATTTTCTCTAACGAATTTAAAATTCTTTTACTTCGCCCAAGAAGTCTTTTCTTGGCGAGCATACTGGTGGCACTTTTTAAAACAGCTGACGTAGCACCAGAATCCTTTCCCTTTACAGAAAGGTAGATTGCTTTAGCTATGTCGTTGTTTGTTAAAGTTGCCATGTGTTAAATATTGTTTAAATCTCTTATCACCTTCTCGTCAAAGGCTCCTGGTTTTGAGCCCACAATCTTCTCAGTGGCGTTCATTGCCAGATTTACTATTTCTTTCTTAGCTTCAGCTACCATCTTGGTCTTCTCTGCTTCCAGGGTCTTCTTACCACCATCAATCAGTGCTGCCACCTGAACCTTGGCTTCTTCAAGCATTTCTACCTTCTTAGCTTCGGCTTCCTTCTTAGTTTCTTGAAAGATTTTATTAGCTTCAATCTTAGCGTCGGCAACTGCCTTCTCGTACTGAGCGGTAGTCTCTGTTAGCATTTGCTCATTTTGCTTGGCATCATATAGCCCCTTCTCAATTCTCTCAGAACGCTCTGCCATAAGTGTGCCGAGTGGCTTAAGGGCAAAGACGTAAAGGACCACGAAAACAATACCGTAGTTCACCGCCTGGGCAATGATTACCTTCCAATCTATGTGAAATGTTTCTATAATTGACTCCATTTATT
>CAYXDY010000051.1:0-5064 GCA_964463905.1 uncultured Candidatus Saccharibacteria bacterium | reverse complement strand
CTTTCACCAACTGGAGTTCCAACTTGATTTTCTTCCCTTTATTATACACTGAATATGGCACTATTGTCAAACTCTTGTTTTTCTCTGTATCAGCCAGCTCCCCTATCTCCTTTTTGGTCAACAGAATTCTTCTATTGCGAAGTGGGTCATAATCCTTAGGTGCATTCTTGGCTTGAAAAGGAGGAATATTAGCATTTATCAGGTAGGCCTCTCCCCCACGGATTATGACAAAGGCGCCTTCAAGCGTCATCCTTCCTCCCCGGACAGCCTTCACCTCTGTACCCAAGAGCTCAATACCAGCCTCGTATTTCTCGAGGGTCTCGTAATCGAAGCGGATTTTACGGTTTTCAGCATAATTAGCCATACTGGGTATATTATCATATTTATTGACTTTTAAGGCATAATACGCTATTATCTTCTTAGTCAAAGTCTTGTTTGGCGTTACATACATTGCGTGAAAGAATAAACAATCAAATACGAGCTAAGGAACTTAGAGTGCTCGACATCGACAACCAGAATCTCGGTGTTTTAAGTATTAGAGATGCGTTAGAGCTTGCTCAGTCTAAAGGCTTAGATTTGATTGAAATATCTCCTAATGCGAATCCTCCAATCGGTAAGATTATGGATTTCGGTAAATACCAGTATGAGGCTAGCAAGAAACTGAAGAAGACAAAGGCCGGAGCTACCCGCACTGAGACAAAGTCTATTCAGATAAAGATTGGCACCGGGGACCACGACCTAGAATTGAAGGCTAAGACAGCTTCTAAGTGGCTTAAAGAAGGCCATAGAATCAAAGTAGAGCTTTTCCTGGCAGGGCGTGCTAAGTACATGGATGAGAAGTTCTTGAAAGAAAGACTCGACAGAGTCCTTCACTTCATTACTGAAGACTACAAGATATCTGATGCATACAAGAAAGGCCCTAAAGGTTTAATTACAACAATAGAGAGAAAATAATTATATGATGAAAACAAACAAATCATTTACAAAGAGACTTAAGCTTACCAAGAGTGGTAAGATTATTTCTCGTAAGCCAGGATTCAACCATTTCAACGCTAAGCAGTCACGTTCTACCCAGCTCGCTGGCAAGAAAGGCAACAATTTCGTTATAAAGAACAAGCCGAAGAGCCACCTAATGCCTTTCAGCTAAATTTAGAATTAAAAATTAGTAATATTAAAATAATATGACAAGAGTAAAAAAGGGAGTACACGCATTAAAGAGACGCAGAAGTATACTAAAGCAGACTAAAGGCTTCCGCCACGGTCGCAGTACCAAAGAAAGACAAGCTAAAGAAGCTCTCTTGCATGCTGGAAGTTACTCATTCGCCCACCGCAAGGACAAGAAGTCTCACAATCGCAAGCTCTGGAACATCAAGATAAACGCTGGCGCAAGAGAGAACGGTATGTCTTACTCCAAGCTAATAGGCGAACTCAAAAAGAAGAAGATTGGACTTGACCGCAAGATACTATCTGACTTTGCAGAGAATCACCCTAAGACCTTCGCTAAAGTTCTAGAAGCAGTTAAATAGGCGCTACTTTGAATTCTGAGATTTTATCCTTTTTAACTAGAGCTATAACATCTTCTAGGAGTTTTTTAGGGTCTGCGCCTATTGCTATCTTGGCATTAGGGCGATGGCCCTTGGCTAGAATATCTTCAAGCTGAGCGCCCATCTCCCATGGACCTTCGAATATACCAATAGGCTTACCATCTTCAAAAGCGATAGTAAACTCGTGAATAGTTCCTACCCTGCCGCAACCACATATAACAGCATCAGAAGAGCGCGTAAGTAATAAATCGCGCCCTGGATAACCGAATCCGGTGTAGATAATCAAATCCATATAATCAAGTGGAAGCTTGTAGACCTCTACATGTTCCTTCTCAGAAGATGCGGGAGACATGCCGATAGATATACCCCCTTCTTCTTTGACTCCCATCGCTGCCCACAGTGGGAAGCCGGTGGTAGCACCTGTCACCAACACTGCTCCCTGACGAGCTATCTCTCGGCCAAGCTCCTTCGCCTTCTCTAGTGCGTCGACTCCACAGTGACCGGTCTCAGCGGCGCCAGATACACAAATTTTTATTTGATTGTGCCCGTGTTTAGGTGGAAAATTTATTTTTGAATCCATGCCGACTAGTATACCAATATTTATACACCCCTAGCAAGGTAGAGTAACCGTGTCCCCTTCTTGTGGCGCATAAGCATCTACTCCAAGATTGTCACGAATCTTCTGTACTAAAAACATCGAGCTTTTCGGCTCACCCATAACTACGAAAATCTTTTTTACATTCTCATGTAATTCTTGCACAAAATTAAGCAAGCCATCGGAATCCTTGTGTCCTGAATAACCGGTAATCGTGACGACGTGTGCTCGAACGACAACGTTCTCCCCGCTAATCTTAACTGTTTTGAGGCCTTCTTGAATCAAGCGCCCCGGTGTCCCCACAGACTGATAGCCAAGCAAAAGCAGAGTGTTGTTGGGATCAGGTAGATATTGCTTCTCATGGTGTACCACACGGCCCCCCGAAGACATTCCGGAGCCTGCTATTATAACTTTAGGATTAGGAACTTCGGCAATCTTCCTAGACTCATCTGAGTGTAGAGTAGAATGTAGTCCTGGAAAATCAAATAAGTGCTTATCTTTGGTCATTGCGTGTTGAGCATTTTCGTTAAAATATTCTTTGTATTGCTTAAATACTTCTGTCAAACGAATAGCTACTGGTGAATCTAAAAAAATAGGCATTACGGGATTACGATTGTTTTCTACGAGAGAATTGAGCTCAAAAAGAAGCTCTTGAGAACGCTCTAATGAGAAAGTAGGGATAATTAGTGTACCTCGTCTCTTGTAATTATCCTCAATAACTTCTTCTAGGAACTTACGCCTATCATCTCTGGACTCATGATTGCGATCACCATAGACCGACTCCATTATTAAATAATCAATATCATTAACAACATCAGTATCTGGTAATATCGGGCTAGGACTATTACCCAAGTCTCCGGTAAACAATATTTTCTTACCATTATATACAAATAGCACCATAGCTGAACCAAGTATATGCCCAGCATTCAGAAAAGAAACCTCCAGATTATCCGAGAGCTTAATGCTCTCACGGTATTTGAAACCTTCCCATCGAGACAGGGCATCACTAATATTTTCAGCAGAATATACTTCTTTTAAATTAAAATTTCTATTGTGCATCAAGATACCAGCAGTATCATCAAGCATTGGGCCTGCAAGGGCCCGGGTGGGCTCTGTAGAGTAAATTTTACCCTTGAAGCCTTCATGGATAAGCTTAGGCACTCGTCCGAGATGGTCGACATGTGCGTGGGTAATGAAAAGATAATCTATACTCTCGCAATCATACGGAAACAAATCCCAGTTAACATCATCGGCAATCTTTATGCCTTGAGTAAGCCCACAATCCACTAATATCTTCTTACCGTCCACTTCTAATAAGAAATTGGCTCCTGTGACGCTACCTGTACCTCCGTGAAAGGTAACTTTCGCTTCTTTTAAACTAGAATTATTTTTCAACATTGTAGTTATTGTATCTCATTGGTTCCCTTTAACATAATCTTTTTTCGGGAAACATAAAAATAAGCTGCTAAACCCCCAGCCACCCCAAAGCAAATATCAGAAAATGTGTTAAGGGGTCTAAATGGAGTGAGTCCCATAACATTGTTCACGAAGTATTGGAAAATTTCCCAAAGTACAGCCACTGCAAATACATACAGTAATATTTGCTTCGCACTCGGAGAAAAGGTGTCTTTAAGCTGTAGAAACCAAATAAAAAAAAGTGCTACCCAGAATCCACCCAAAAAATGGATAACCATATCAAACCAAAATATTGAATAATACCAATAAAACTTCGTTGCCAGAAGATGTCCCGCAAAAATAAGGAACATTAGAAATAATATATATTTTACCAACTTCTTTCTATCCATATAAGTATTGTAACCCGTAATTGCATTTTTGATAAGAAAAAATCCGCCTAAAATACTAGATTTGGCGGAGTTCTTCTTAGGACTATCTCCAAAATATTACCGTAGCTTCATTAGCTAAGTGGGTCCCAGACGCTACAATCCAAGGATTATCTCGATCAAAGGTCCCATAAAATAGTGTTCTAGGTAATAAATGAAAATAACCCTACCTAAAGTATACGCCTCTCCCCATTTTATGCAAGATAGACGAAAAGAAATATATGTTTCCGAATTATTTAGCATCCAGGAGTGCAACTTTCTCCTTTAATCCATCCAAAGATGTGTAAAGCTCTGTATGAATACCAAACTCTTTTGCTCCTTCAATATTTTCGGTGCTGTCATCTACAAAGAGTATCTCGTCCTTTTGTGTTCCATGTAATTCAGTGAATATTTTTGAGAAAAATTCCTGTTCTGGTTTCTTGGAGCCCAAGTGAGCTGAGGCGTAAGTTTTATCAAAAATATCATTTAGACCCATCTTTTGCATCATAAATTCAAACCGATATTTTTCGTTATTGGTTGCGAGAAAACACTTCTTGCTCTTCCCTCTAAGTTCATGAATATATTCAATCAATTCTTGATTCAGCTCATTTTCAAGTTTAAACCAATAATCAAGAAGGGCGTCTACCCCTTTACCCCAACCCCAATCTTCTAAGTAAGGAGAAATGGCATCTTTTAAATCTGCATGCCCAGTAAGACAATCTTGAAAAGCCCCAGTAAAAAAGGGGGAGGTGGTTTCCAAAGAAATACCATGAACTTCAGCTAGGGTTGCACTAAACCTTCTTCCACTATGCACCAACACCCCATCCATATCAAAAATTATTACATTTATCATACAATTGTGATTTTATCACAAAAGCCCCCGAAAGGGCTTTTTGTTTAGAATTATTTTTGGGTTTGAGTAAACTTCTCGTGAGCTGTCTGGTATTCAAAGAGTTCATTCTCAGAGAACCAGTGAGCTATCTCGGCTGCTGCTTCGGTGGCATCTCCTGAAGCATGTAGAATATTTGGAATGCCGATTTCATTGCTATCTGCATGACCAAAGCTCATATGAGAGTAGTCTCCGCGGATAGTACCAGGAAGTGCA
>CAYXDY010000050.1:0-5227 GCA_964463905.1 uncultured Candidatus Saccharibacteria bacterium | reverse complement strand
CGGAAGCTGGTCGTGGAATAATTCAATTTGAAAAACATCCCACCTTCGGATTTATCAGAAGGTGTGTGTCGGACCCGTTCCGATCGGATTTATTGAGTCGGTATTGTGCAGCTCAATTGACTGCACAATAGTTTGAAGTCAAACTTAAAATGATTTGGACTATATGGAAAGACATATAAAATAAAAAAGTTATAACCACGTAAAATTCTTACGAATCACGTGGCCGCGTGGCAAGCGAAAGCGAGCTTTACGCGGGAACGAAACAAAATAAAGAACACTATAAAAACACCTCGCGCAAGCGAGGTGTTTTTTGTTTGACAAATTCAGTTTATATTGTAGTATTTCATTTGTACGCACTTCGGGGTAAAAGGAGCCCCAATCACAATGGCACAGACCTTCCAGCAAAAATACGACCTATTACGGCCCGGCGTTGAGCAAGCCTTTCTGAGGGCTAACCGAGGAAAGGAACTGACGCTCGCCCAGCTGGAGAAAATCCACGCGATCGCCAGCGAGGCCGCAGAGCTCACTGATCGTGTTCTCAGCCCCGAAGAGACGGCGGAACTGTTCCAGCCGATTCGCCGCAAGAAGGGTTCGAAGATTATTACTGAAGTTCTCAAAAAGGTGGCTCCGTCGATTAGCGTCGAGGTCCACACGACTTCCGGCTCATCGCAAGTTGCTAGCGAGGTTGATGAGCGGGTTGCTCGTCGGTTCCGCCGGTACTTGGCTCGGCGGCAGCGAGCGATTGCCACGGAAAAGACGAAAAGCAAGAAGCGTCGTGGCTAACCTTGATTTCAGGGCGGCGGCTCGCCTTGAGTCGCCGCCCACGGGTAAAAGTGAATATCGTTTTAGCGGCACCGAGGACACCATGTTCCGTCGGTGCTTCTTTAATTCTATAAGAGTTTTTATTTATATTTGTTATACTTAAGAGATGCAAAGAGTCGGGATAATTCGCGGAGGGGAGGGAGAGGAATATCATTCTTCTGTTAAAGAAGGCGGGCAGATAATTCTACATATTTTAGAGAACCTCTCTGAACGTTTCAAGCCTATTGATGTATTTATAGACAAGTCAGGCATCTGGCATATATCTGGGGTGCCAGTAGAGCCGGGCGAGGTGCATAAGAAGGTAGATATTATCTGGAATACTTCACACCCAGCTCTCTCCGACATAGCTAGAAGTCATTCTATCCCACATGTTACTCTGCCAGCGTTTGGCTCTACACTCCGGAAGAGCAAGGACATGCTCCGGGATCACATAAATGAAATTGGCTACAACATGCCTCGCTCTATACTAATTCCAGCATACCAGGCTGACATTGATGGACCTATCGATGTTTACATTGCTCGCAAGGCGAAAGAGATACATAATAAATTCGGAGCTCCATGGATTGTGAAGTCATTTGTCTCTGACAAGAATATGGGTATACACCTAGCCAAAACATTTCCAGAATTAGTGCGCGCCATAGAAGATGGCGTAGCTCACAACAACAGTATCTTGGTAGAAGAATTTATTTCAGGTAAGCCTTCCGCTCTGCACTCTGTATCTGGGTTTAGGGGTGATGGTGTGTATGTGTTCCCACCAGCCATGTTTACCAAAGAGGAGAAGGACAAGCTCATCAAGATGGCGGAAGATTTACACAAGCATCTCGGCGCCGAGCACTATCTCAAGACCGATTTCGTGCTTCACCCGAAAGGGATGATTTATATTACCGACGTGTCATTCTCTCCAGACTTCCAAGAGAATTCTCATTTCGAAGAAGCCTATAAGGCTGTGGGTGCCAAAGCGCATCACATTATTAAGCATATATTAGAGCGAGTTAAATAAATTATGAATGATTATATTTTTTTCTTCGGGGTATTATTGGGGTTATTTGTTGTGGCGCTTCTGCTTATTGCCTTAGTTAGCATTCCTATTTATATAGGAACATTCATAAGATATAAAAGGTTATCTAAGGTTGCTAAGGAGTTTAATCTTGCATACTCAACTAAGTTTCCATCTTTTTGGGAGTTTATTCGACCCGTCCCACCACAACTAACCATTATGTTTATTGAGGGCAAGGTAAATAATCACCAAGTCAGTATTAGAGAAATGTCAGGACATCAGACAGGTTTCGTCCAAAGAAGATACACCCTAATTGAGATTGACGGAAAGAATTATCATGATACTCTTATTAAGCGATTTATTTTTAACAGAAAGGTTACCACTTCTGTTTTTAAGATACGTCAGATTTTAATGCGTCTACAGCAGGAAGGTTAATTCAGATTATTAATTATATATTAAGTGTGTTATACTATTATAGTTGTTTTCATCTGTGGCGGGTTATCGCACTCACATAGGCACATATGTTGGAGGTTAGCCATTACCCGCCTCACATGAAAATAATTTAAAAACCATCGCTCACCGCGATGGTTTTTTGCTTTAAAGAAAAGTTGTTTTCAGAAAGCCTTTCGCAGGAAATTAGAAAATAAAATTTGTATTCAAATTATTATTTTCTTGATTGACGAGAAGTTCGCTAGCAGAGCTCTGCTAGATAGATTGCTTTATGAAAACAACTTTTCTTTCTTAAATATTTTTTCTTCCTAACAAAGTTATCCACACTTTTGTGTAAAAAGTATTGTATTTGATTCTAAGATGCGAGATAATTATAGTGTGTCCGCAATAATTATTTAAAATATTTTTTATTTATTTTTTATAATTTGAAAAAATATTTTAAGGTCGTTTTATTGCAAACTAATTTAATAATTTAATTTAAAATATTATGGCAGCAAAAAAGAAAGCAAAGAAAGTTGCAAAGAAGAAAGTTGCAAAGAAGCCAGCTAAGAAGAAGGCAGCTTCAAAGAAGAAGCGAGCTTAACTCTAAGTTAGAAAAAATCCCGAGTAAAATCGGGATTTTTTCGTTTATGGTTACTCCCTGTAGATTGGTAGTAGGGCATTTATATTAAGCCATAATTATGCTAGAATAGAGACCATGTCATTCTTCAATATTTTCGGAGACGAAAGCTCCAAATTCATTAAAAATACCGCTAAAATAGTAGCCAAAATCAATGCCCTAGAGGCAGATGTGGTGGGTATGCCAGATGCCGATTTCCCTAAGAAAACTGAGGAATTTAAAGATAGGCTGAAGGCAGGCGAGAGCCTAGACGACATTCTTCCAGAGGCCTTCGCCTTAATGCGCGAAGCAGCCAAGAGGAATCTGGGCGAGCGCCATTACGACGTCCAGCTTATGGGTGGTATTGCTCTGCACAAGGGTAACATTGCTGAGATGAAAACAGGTGAAGGTAAGACATTGGTGGCCACATTGCCGATATATCTTAACGCTCTCTCTGGTGACGGTGTGCACCTTGTTACAGTTAATGACTATCTTGCTCGCCGTGACGCTGTCTTAATGGGGCAGATTTATAACTTCCTCGGTCTTAGTGTGGGTGTGGTAAATTCACAAAATGTTTCTTATATATACGATGCTACTCACACGGAAGAAGATAAGGAGCGAGATACTATAGGAGAGTTCAAAATAATTTATGATTTTCTTAAACCTTGTACTCGCAAGGAAGCATATGCTGCAGACATTACTTATGGTACCAACCATGAATACGGGTTTGATTATCTTCGTGACAACTTGGCGACCAATATCAACGACCTGGTACAAAGAGGCCACAACTTCGCTATTGTCGACGAAGCCGACTCTATATTGATAGATGAGGCACGTACTCCAC
The DNA here is from genome assembly GCA_964463905.1 of uncultured Candidatus Saccharibacteria bacterium. GTDB lineage: Bacteria > Patescibacteriota > Minisyncoccia > Phycocordibacterales > UBA9973 > UBA9973. The sequence continues at coordinate 1,516 of CAYXDY010000050.1, read as the reverse complement.
TTATTATTTCATCTCAGTCAGGGGATTCAGAAGATTTTTATATTAAGTTTCATCAAATAGCTAAACAGCTTAAAAGAGAAGATGACTACAAGGTAGATGAGAAGCTCCGCGCTATCAGCCTAACTGATGCCGGTATTACCAAGGCTGAGCAGTTACTCGGCGTAGACAATATATACACAGAGAAGGGTATTAAATACGTGCACCACCTAGAGACAGCAGTCAAAGCGCAAGCAATATTTGAACGCGACAAGGATTATGTTGTTAAAGAGGGAGAAGTGGTAATAGTGGACCCGTTTACAGGGCGTCTGCAGCCAGGCCGTAGATGGAGCGAGGGTATCCATCAAGCTATTGAAGCGAAAGAGGGTGTGAAGATAGAGAAGGAAACACGCTCCAGTGGATCTATTACATTCCAGAATTATTTCCGATTTTACAAGAAGCTCTCTGGTATGACAGGTACTGCTGTAACCTCGACAGAAGAATTTATAAAAGTTTACGGATTAGATGTAATAGTCATACCTACCCACAGGCCGGTAGTTCGTATTGATCATCCAGATGTAATCTTTCAGACCGAGAAGGGCAAGCTCCAAGCAATAGCAAGGAAGGTCAAAGAGCTTCATGCCACTGGCCAGCCAGTACTCATAGGTACTATCTCTATCGAGAAGAACGAGCTCCTGTCTGTGTACCTCAAGCAAGAAGGCGTGCCTCATACAATACTTAACGCTAAGAACCACGAGAAAGAAGGAGAGATAATAGCTCAAGCTGGCCGTAAGGGAGCAGTAACTATCGCTACCAACATGGCAGGCCGCGGTATCGACATTAAGCTCGGAGGTAATCCTCAAGTAAAAGAAGAGTATGAAGAAGTTAAAAAAGCTGGAGGACTCTTTGTCTTAGGTACTGAGAGGCACGAAGCTCGTCGTATCGACAACCAGCTTCGCGGACGCTCTGGTAGACAAGGCGACCCCGGAGCTACACAGTTCTTCGTGTCACTCGAAGACGATTTAATGCGAGTATTCGGAGCTGATAGAATCAAGACTATGATGGGGCGCTTTGGTATTCCTGAAGATGCACCAATTGAGAATAGATTTATCGGGCGCTCCTTAGAAGGGGCGCAGACCAAGATTGAAGGATTCCATTTCGACGCTCGTAAGCATACTCTTGAGTACGACGATGTGATGAATCATCAACGCAGGATTATTTACGAGAGAAGACAGAAGATTCTCAAAGCAGATAAGGCTGAGATTGAGGCACTTCTTAACTCTATCGCAGAAGGTAAAGAAGGATTTGATAAAGTGGTAGCGGAGAAAAGAGGCAAGCTTGGCGATGAGGCTTTCTTTGAGACCGTTCGCCGTATTGCTTTGTATTCTAATGACGCTCTATGGATGGAGCATTTAGAAGCTATGGATTATCTCAGAAGCTCTGTAAACTTGCGTGCTTATGGTCAGCGAGAGCCAATTGTTGAATATAAGAAAGAAGGACTCTCAATGTTTAAGGAAATGGAAGAAGTCTTCAAGGAGCA
>CAYXDY010000049.1:0-5243 GCA_964463905.1 uncultured Candidatus Saccharibacteria bacterium | reverse complement strand
TCTGCGTCTTTTGATGTTAAATACTCAACCCAAATATCTAAACTATGCTTCTGATCATTTATTATTTGCGTAGATTTTTCCCTTTTAAATTCTTCAGTTATTTCCACCGTTCCGTGGCCTGCATTCCTGGCTATTCTTTGTTCAAGTAAGAATACTGATTCTGGTATATCTTCTCTTTTAATGATATATTTATCGTAATAGAAATTTTTTATTCTTTGAACGACCTCAGGATAATCGCGATGATCCATGTGAGTACGCTTAAGTATTGTTAACCAATCAGATATTTTTTCTGCTGGTTTTTGGTGTGTTTCTGCGCCTATCCTCTTTCTTCTTTTTTGTTCATATTTAACAACATCCAAAGCATGTAGGGAGGGATCTTTTTCATGTAAAAATTTCTCACCTTGGAATTTCATTTATTTATCTTTAGATATCAATCTCTGCTAGCTTAGCATTAGACTGGATGAAAGATTTTCTTGGAGGAACTTCGGAGCCCATGAGGATGTCAAAGACCTTGTTGGCTTCTTCAGCATCAGCTATATCTACTCTTTTTAGCACTCTGTTGGCCGGATCCATGGTGGTCTCCCAGAGTTCTTCAGGATTCATTTCTCCGAGACCTTTGAAGCGCTGGATGTGTATCTTGTTGGCTTTCTTGGCAACTTCTTCCGGCTCTTCTTCCCCTTCCTCAGCTGGCTCGCCACTTTCGACTTCTTGTATTTCACTTACTTCGGCTCCTTTACCAACGATCTTCATCTTCTCGTCATCAGTGTAAGCGTAGTGAATCTCTTTGCCTTTCTTTATCTTATAGAGTGGTGGCTGAGCTATGTATATGTAGCCTGCATCAATAACTTCGCGGAAGTATCTATAGAATAGAGTTAGAAGAAGCGTACGGATGTGTGAGCCGTCGACGTCCGCATCAGTAGCGATAATTATCTTGTGATAGCGAACTTTCGATATATCAAATGTGTCTCCAATGGATGTACCCATAGCTATTACTAATGCTCGCACTTCTTTAGAAGCGAGCATCTTGTCTATACGGGCACGCTCCACATTCAATATCTTACCTCTTAGTGGAAGTATGGCTTGAGTACGTCGGTCTCTACCTTGCTTAGCAGAGCCTCCCGCTGAATCTCCCTCTACTAGGAATAATTCAGACTCTTCTGCGCTCTTGCTCTGACAGTCAGCAAGCTTGCCTGGGAGAGTCATGCCTTCAAGCGCCCCTTTGCGAAGAACAGAGTCCTTGGCAGCCTTAGCAGCCTTACGAGCCTTAAGAGCTAGGATTGATTTGTTTATTATAGCTTTAGCTTCATCAGGATTTTCTTCCAAGAAGCTGGTAAATGCTTCACCGAAGACAGTAGCCACAGCACCTTGTGCTTCCATAGAGCCGAGCTTGCCCTTGGTCTGACCTTCAAATTGAATCTCACGAAGCTTCACAGAGATGACCACAGTAAGACCTTCGAGGACATCGTCTCCAGTAAATCCACCTTCGGACTCCTTCATCATTTCGTTCTTCTTGCAGTAAGTATTGAGGGTACGAGTAAGAGCCGTTTTAAATCCAGTCACGTGAGTACCACCTTCAGCAGTGTAAATATTGTTAGCAAATGGGAAGATTCTATCTACGATATCGTCCACATATTGCAGAGCTATCTCCACACCAACTCCATCCTGCTCCTTCTCTACGTAGAATATATGGTCTTGGATAGGCTTCTGGAATTTGTTATAGTACTTTACAAGAGATGTAAGTCCCCCTTCGAAGTAGAAAGTAACAGAAGGCACCTCTAGCTCAAGCTCTCGGAAATAAAATACATCTTCTTCGTTGAGTCCTTTAGAGTTGTCCCAGGCGCGAGCATCTATGATAGAAATACGCAGCCCCTTCACGAGATACGCTTGCTGGCGGATATGGGCCACTACTGTATGCCAATCAAATTTAATATCTTTGAAAATTTCTACATCCGGCTCAAATGTTATTATTGTACCGTGGAGCTTGGAGGTACCTATTTTCTTAACCGCACTCTTCTTCTTACCCTGAGAATATTCTTGAGCATGCTTGCCTCCATCTCGGTGAACTTCAGCACGGCAGTAGATGGATAGAGCGTTAACAACAGACGCACCCACACCGTGTAGACCTCCAGAGACCTTGTATCCCTCGCCCCCGAATTTACCTCCAGCATGGAGTGTGGTCATCACTGTCTCAAGTGCAGAGACCTTGGTCTTCTTATGAACATCAACCGGTATACCTCGGCCGTTGTCGGCGACGCGAATTCTGTTGCCAGGCAGAAGTACAACTTCAATATCGTTACAAAAGCCGCCCATCGCCTCGTCGCGTGAGTTGTCGAAAATTTCCCAAATTAGATGGTGTAATCCTTCAGGCCCGGTAGTACCGATGTACATTCCTGGGCGCTTTCTGACGGGCTCTAAGCCCTCTAGGACCGATATTTCATCCGCTCCGTAGTGCCCCTTCTTCTCTTCTTTGTCTTTAGCCATGTGGACCTATTGTATCAAAATTATAGAGTATTTGCCAACCCTATTTACCTCACTTGCCAGTCTGGATTAGCCTTAATTTTATTGGTTATATTCTCCATTACAGAATTCACCTCTTCGTCTGTTAATGTCTTATCGAAAGATTGGAAAACTATTCTAAATGCGTAGGATGTTTTCCCTTCCTTTTTAAATTCATCAAAGAGTTCTGGCCCCCGAACAACGTTTGAAGATAGTTCACTCTTTATAACCTCCAGTACCTCATCGCTAGCAACTCCTTCCGGTACCCAAACAGCCACATCGCGAGCTATAAACGGATACAATGACCACATACTAAATGTGCCAGCAATTTCGCGGCTCTTTGGCGAAGTACCAGTAGTCATTTCTTTGCAAAAATCCTTTAACGAAACTTCTTTGATTTCCTTCTTGTTGCCGTAGGCCACCATCATTTCTTCGCCTCCTTTTCTGAAAACAGTCCCTATTTCAAATATCTTCGCTTCTTTTTGGCCTAAAAATGGCGCATTAAGCTGGTTGAGCTTTATGCTTTCTTTTATTCCATCGGTTAGATTATTTCGCAGGAAATTCTTGTCAGAAGCTGAAGCAAGAACATTCACCTCCCCCTTATCTCGGAAGCTGCTTGTCATAACCTCGCTGTATCCATCTCCGAGTAGCTTGTGCCTGGCCCAAAGTATTTTTTCATATGTCTCATTCTTCTTTGGAGCAAATTCTATCTTAGGCATTCTACCTTTAACTTTGTCGTAGCCTAGTATTCTCCCTACTTCCTCTGCCATATCTTCTTCAATGTTCAAATCTAAACGCATCGTTGGTGAAACAACTTCAAAAATATCTCCATTTTCTGTGTACGAGATATTGCACCTATTAAGGATATTCTTAACTTCGCTAGCGGAAACATCTATTCCAAGAATATTTGACACTCTGGCTAATGAAAACTGGACTCTCTTTTCCTCCTGTTTTTTGGGATACATATCAACAATGTCTTCGAAAGAAGCTTCCGGACACATTTCTAAAATGAGAGAAGAAAGTTCTCGCATTGCATATGGTCCAAGCTCGGGTGAAAGGTCATTCTCAAATCTTTTCTTTGCATCTGTAAATATATTTAATAATGCCGCTGTTTTACGGACGGAAGTTGGTTCAAAGTTGGCGACTTCGAGAATGATATCAGTGGTATTACTATCAACTTCAGTACTCTTCCCTCCTTTCACTCCTGCTACTCCTAATACCTTCTCATTATCTGCAATCACTAAGTCAGAGGACTTAAATTTACAATCTTTATTATCTAATGTAATTAAAGTTTCACCTTCCTTGGCGTCTCGCACCACAATCTTGTCTTTAACTTTATTTAAATCAAATACGTGGGTGGGCTGCCCGCAATTAAACATTACAAGATTAGCCGCGTCTACCATATTGTTGATGCTTCTCTGCCCTATTGACTCAAGATGCTTTATCACCCATTCTGGCGATGGGCCAACTTTCACATTGCGAATTATGCGCCCCATATACCTGCGACACTTCTCACTCTCAACTTCTATTTTTAAAGTTGCGGGTTTTGTTTCTGGTTTTTTGTATTGAGGTTCAGGGTCATTATATTTAATACGCAAAAGCGAAGAGACTTCTTTTGCAATTCCCATATGACTTAGAAGATCGTGAGCTCTATTTGGGAGTATCTTTATATCTAATATAAAGTCATCACCTTTTTCCTCGACTGTTTCTACTTCAGCAAGATGGTAGGTCAAGATATCTGCAAGCTTCTTTGCTTCGGGGACTTCCGGAACATACCATTTGAGCCAGTTATAAGAAATTTTCATATTAGAATTAAAACTGATTAAGTCTTACGTCCCCTTGATAAAACAATCGGACATCGGGCACTTGCCATTTAATCATAGCAATACGGTCTAGCCCACCCCCGAAGGCGAACCCTTGCACTTTCTCTGGGTCCAAGCCAATATTTTTAATAACATTAGGATGAAGCATTCCTGCCCCCATCATCTCAAGCCAAGCACCCTTAAACTTGGCAAACACTTCTAAGGATGGCTCGGTGAATGGGAAGAAGCTCGGGCGGAATTCAATTTCAACTTCATCCCCTAACATTTTCTTATAGAAATTGGTTAATACACCCTTAAGGTCAGCAATAGAAATATTCTCGCCCACCATAGCTCCATCTATTTGATAAAATTGCATTTCGTGGGTTATATCTGTGGCTTCATTACGGAAAACTTTACCAATAGAAATGAACGCTGCGGGCAGACGTCCTTCTTTCCCCGCTGTCTCAAGAGATCTAGCTGTAACAGTAGTAGTATGTGTTCGCAAAACCCTTCCCGGCTTATCTTTAAACCAAAAAGTATCCTGCATATCTAATGCTGGATGATCTTTGGGGAAATTTAATACATAGAAATTGTACCAGTCGCTCTCGAGTTCAGGGCCAGTCGCGATTTCAAAACCAAGTTCTTGGAATGCTTGATACGCTTCTTCAGCAAGAAGAGAAAGTGGGTGAATTCTGCCTTTCTTTGATGCGTTTTCCATTATTGGAATATAACACAAAAATAGCTCTAAATCTATACTTTAACTATGTGTTTTTATCCTTTTGTAATTCTTCCGAAACTGATTTTCGTGTTTTTGCCTGTCAGGGCCTACTATGTATTGATTTAACTTTTTAGGGAATTTATCACAAATTCGGCACACCATCCCACAATAACCTGCGAGCTTTTTAGAGCAAGATTCACAACATATAAATAGCACGTGGCAAGATG
>CAYXDY010000048.1:0-5262 GCA_964463905.1 uncultured Candidatus Saccharibacteria bacterium | reverse complement strand
GGCAAAATTGAAGATTATTTCCTTGGCCTTTTAGAAAATATCTTCATTTCTATATATCTTCCTTCGGAGACAAAAGTTTCTCGCCTAACTATTGCAATTTCTAAGCTAGATGGAGTAAAGTTTTTCCTACAAATTGCTTGGGAAAACAAGTGCATTAAAGACACTCCATATCTAACCTTATCTAAAAGCCTGGAAGAAATAGGCAGAATGCTCGGTGGCTGGAAGAAAGGCATAGAGAAAGTGCAAGAAAAGAAAACTCCTCCAGTCTAACCGGAGGAGAAACATTCGAGTTTCAGGGACACGACACGATGCTGGTACTTGGCGTTCCAGACGTTGTCGTTGGAGAACGAGTTCACGTTCACGTTGAGGTGCCCGTCGTCATCGACGTTCACGTTGGCGACGAGTATTGTACGATGAGCCATCTATATCACTGCCGACTCAATACCATCATCTCTTAATCTATCATATATGATATGTTAAGGAATCGGGCTGTATATTATTTGAGAGTATGGAACTCTACTAGCTCACCGCACCAACTTTTATGTTTTTTGTTTTAAAAAAGAATCCACTCTCCTCTAAGCCATAGCCGAGAGAACTCTCGAATTAGATTTTAAATAATCACGGCTTGAAGACGAGACTCCGCAAGCATTTCCTGATTACATTGGAAGTATATGAAAAATTTGGGGAAGGGTCAAAGAGAAAAAGAATCAAAGGGTATAAATGTTAATGCCGCACGTGTTCCAGGGGAACGCCGCGCGGCATGAGAGTTAGACAACCACTCACAGTTGATAAGAAACTAGGCTACTGTTGCAGGGACACGACACGAAGCTGGTACTCGGCGCGCCAGACGTCGTCGCGGGAGAACGAGTACACGTTCACGCTGAGGCGCCCGTCGTCAGCGACGAACACGAGGGCGACGACATCACCCTCCATCTCGAAGAAGGTGCCATAGCCATCACCGCGGAGCTTGCCACGATGGTCCCGACAGAAGCGCACGATTTGCGCCTCGGTCCACCGAAGGCGATTCCCACCCAAGCTCCCGAAGAGCTGAGCGAAGATGCCGTCCTGTGTCATCTCCCAGATGGTCGCCCTTGTCGCAGGTGTCGGCTTGCCCTGCGCTACGGCAGGGACGGCCATACCATAAATCCCGCCAATGAAGAGCCCGGAGCCCTTGAAGGTCTCCTCCCCCGACGTGGCCGAAAGCTCGACCACACAGAGATCGCGTAGATACTGCTTCCCCGAGTCCACAATGGACTGGAGCATATCCGCGACCTGGCTCGCATCGCGGGTGCCATCCATGACCATCTTGCAGATCATGGCCCACAGTTTCCACAAGCGCTCATACACATTTGTATCGTTGCTCACGATTCCCTACTTTCTCAAACAACATTCACCCGTTACTCACAGGTATATTCTGGAACACTGCCAGACCAGCTGTAGGATACTCTCCTACCTTTCGGGTCTAATTATACACCTTTTCAGGTATAAAGTCAAGGGGTATAATATAGGCTAAATGTTGTATTATAAGATGTATATGCACGATTTTGATGAGGAAAAGCAGAATAAACAACTAGACGATTTGCGAAAAGCTGAAGAAGAAGAACTCGTTGCTACACTGGCAGAAGAGAAATATCATCTACCATATATAGACCTATATAGACTTGGTGTAGACAACGAAGCTCTACGAGCTATCTCGGAGGAGGAAGCTAGGGAGAGAAAGGTGGCTCCGTTTAAACTATTTGGTAATAAAATCCACATTGGGGTGCGAACACCAACTCCTGAACTTTTCGAGAGCCTTAAAGAGCTAGTCGAGAGGAAGAATTTAGTGCCAGTATTTTATATGGTATCCACTGCTAGCCTAGAGAAAGTCTGGAGTAGATATGAAGAAATATCTATGGCTGAGAACACTCAGATAGGAGGGCTCGATATTTCAGGTGAAGTGCTTCGAGACACAGCCAAAAATATCAACAAAATGGCCGACATAGAGAAGCTCATCGCCGAGGCTTTAGAGGGAAATAAAATTCATAAAATCTCGAGAATGTTGGAAATAATTCTTGCAGGAGCAATATCTATTAAAGCTTCTGATATTCATATTGAACCCGAGAAGGACAGAGCTCGCCTGCGACTAAGACTAGATGGAGTCTTGCAAGACGTTATCTTCTTCGACCAAGACACCTATAGACTCATAAATTCTAGAATCAAGCTTCTCTCAGGAATGAAGCTAACTTCTAAAATAGCTCAAGATGGAAGATTTAATATCATGGAAGGCGCCGAAGAAATAAGTATTCGTTCTTCTCTTATCCCAGGGTCCTATGGAGAATCCATAGTGATGCGTATTTTGGATCCGAAAGCCATCCAGGTAGAAATAAGTGATTTGGGTATTGAGTCACACCTTTTCTCTATAGTAGAAGAAGAAATAGCTAAACCAAATGGCATGATATTAGTCACCGGTCCTACAGGCTCCGGTAAGACCACTACCCTATACGCCTTCTTGCGTCGAATATATAATCCAGAAATCAATGTGGTAACTATTGAAGACCCAGTAGAATATCACCTAAAAGGCATCACTCAAACTCAGGTAAATGTTGAGAAAGGTTACACTTTCCCGGAAGGCCTTCACTCCGCTCTCCGCCAAGACCCCGACGTAATAATGGTAGGAGAAATTCGTGACGGAGAAACTGCTGAAATCTCAGTGCAGTCAGCACTTACGGGCCACATGGTCTATTCCACCCTCCACACCAACAATGCCGCCGGAGTCATCCCACGTCTTATAGACCTTGGGGTTAACCCTAAGATTCTCGTCTCTGCCCTATCTCTGTCTATAGCCCAGAGACTTGTGCGTAAGCTCTGTACTCAATGCAAAAAAGAAAAAGCCCCAACTGAAAAAGAAGTAATATTAATAAAAAACATATTAGAAAGTATTAAAACTGAGGGTAAAGACTTCACTAAATATGCCATCTCCCCCGATGCCCCAATAGTACTTCACGAAGCTCCAGGGTGCGAAGAGTGTAATATGACAGGCTATAAAGGGCGTATAGGAATATTTGAAGCCATTAAAACAGATGCAGCTATTGAGAAAATAATTCCAGAAAACCCAAGTGAAAGAGAAATAAAAGAAGTAGCCAAGACGCAAGGAATACTCTCAATGCGCCAAGATGGAATAATAAAAATATTAAAAGGTATCACCTCTCTAGAAGAAGTGGCGGGAGCTGTGGATTTAAACGAAATATAAATTATGTCAAAAGATTTTGATTTATTTACAAAAAAAGACACAAAACACTTCCGTGTAACTGTCTTCGGAAGCGCTAGGACTAAAATAGACAATGCTACCTATAAAGAAGTAAGTAAGTTGGCACAAATGCTTGGAGAGCGTGGATTAGATGTAGTTACTGGCGGGGGTCCTGGGCTAATGCAAGCAGCCAATGAAGGTCACCGCCTAGGCAACAAAATAGGTCGCAAGAGATCACATTCTATAGGTATAGGGATTAAGCTACCTTGGGAGCAAAAATTTAATAAAGCTGTTCAATACAAAAAAGAATACAAAGTATTCTCGGCTAGACTAGACCAATTTATGTTGCTAAGTAATGCTGTGGTTGTGACCCCGGGAGGACTCGGTACCCTTCTTGAGCTCTTCTACACTTGGCAGTTAGTACAGGTTCATCACATCTGCGACATACCAATAATATTAATGGGTGATACTTGGAAAGGATTATTGAAATGGATAAAAAAGGAAACCTTGGCTAAGGGATATATAGATAATACAGATTATAGTTTAATCTTCCATGCCAAGAATCCCGCCGACGCTATAAATATAATATAAGAAAACAATGCTCATATTCAAAAAGGAGGAAAAGACTTCTGCCTAAACTACAAGAAGTATAAAATAAAATAGACAAACAAAAAAGCATTAATCTCTAAACAATCCTCTTAAAGCTGAGCCCCAAGAGTAACAAGATATTATAGGATAGTCCCAGTGTCTATAAATAGAACCAAGACGTCCTACGCAAAATCGTATAACCGATGGCTGATTGCTTAGAGATTAATGCCCTCTTTCGAAAACCTTAATCTTTATTGTATTTTTATTGTACTATACCTGAGTATCTAGCAAATGCTATAATGTGTATAGCTATGTTGATACCCTGTTGATAACGGCACTCATATAAGCACTTTGGGTAGTATAGCATAATATAAAACCAATGTCAAGTGATACAGAGAATAATTTAAACACGGGTAAAGTCCCAAATGGGGGCGAATATGCCCTAGATGCCACCCTTCGACCCCAGTCCTGGGAGGAGTATATTGGCCAAAAACACATAAAAGACAACGTTAAAATCCTCTTGAAGGCGGCAAAAGAGCGCGGGCACATCCCCGAGCACATCCTATTCTACGGGCCTCCTGGCCTAGGTAAAACGACCCTTGCTCACCTAATAGCCAAGGAGACAGGCCGCCAAATGAAGGTGACTTCTGGCCCTGCTATTGAGAAAGTGGGTGATTTGGCCTCAATATTAACAAACTTATCCCCAGGGGACATTTTGTTTATAGACGAGATACATAGACTCAACAAAATGGTGGAGGAAATCCTCTACCCAGCTATGGAGTCAGGGGTGTTAGACATAATAATAGGCAAAGGCCCGTCAGCTCGCACCATCCAGCTAGACCTGCCAGCATTTACTCTGATTGCTGCCACTACTAGAGTAGCTATGGTGTCCTCCCCCCTTCGTTCACGTTTTGGTGGAGGAGTGTTTCGTTTAGAATTTTATACCAATGAAGAAATAGCAGAGATAGTGAGGCGAAGTAGCTCCCTACTCCAAGCCGAACTTGAAGAAGAAGCTCTGAAAGAAATAGCTAAGAGAAGTAGATTTACTCCTCGCACAGCCAACTACTTCCTCAAGCGATGCCGAGACTACGCTCAAGTGAACAAAAAAGCTTTAGACAAAAAGACGGTGCGAGATGGATTAAACATGCTAGCCATAGACGACATCGGACTCAATTCATCTGATAGGAAGTTTTTGGAGGTGCTTATTGAAAAATTCAATGGTGGGCCCGTAGGCCTTAAGACTATAGCTGCGGCTATGAGTGAAGAGGAAGCGACCATAGAAGAAGTAGTGGAGCCATATCTCCTACAACTCGGTCTGATAGAACGTACAGCTCGTGGAAGAGTAGCTACACCGAAAGCATATACTCATATGGGATTTATTTTACCCACAAACTTACAGGAGAAACTTTTATGGGCGTTGACCTATCTAATATTTATGGTGCAAA
>CAYXDY010000047.1:0-5332 GCA_964463905.1 uncultured Candidatus Saccharibacteria bacterium | reverse complement strand
GAAGCAGAGGTGCAAGCTCGCACAGACATTCCAGCAGATGTTGATGATATCTTGCATTATATAAAAGCTCTAAATTACGGAATAAAGAGAGTCACAGATGATGACTTCCCAATCACATTGAGATTTATTTGTGAGTTACATAAACAACTGATGCACCAAGCGAGATCAACTCATCATGCCTACCCTGGAGAGTTTCGCAGAAGCCAGAATTGGATAGGAGGTACTAAACCTTCTAATGCTGGGTTTGTCCCGCCACCAGTCGAGGATATGAATCGGGCTTTAAATGATTTGGAAAAGTTTATTCATTCTAATGATTCAATATTGGATATTATAAAGGCGGGGTTAATACACTCTCAATTTGAAACTATCCACCCATTTACTGACGGTAATGGGCGCACAGGTAGAATGCTTATTACTTTTTATTTATGGAAGGTGGGGTTGCTAGAGAGGCCTGTTTTGTTTTTGTCTTCATATTTTAAAAAGCACCAAGAATTCTGATTGGGTAGAATTCTTTCTTGACGGAGTTATTGAGATTGCAAAAGAGGCGATAGATATTGTTGAAAAAATAACATTACTTCGTGAAAAGGATATAATTAAAGTTCAAAAATTAGGTAAGCGTGCTTCTGAGAGCGCTTGCTTGGTATTACCTAAATTGTATGCTCAACCTATAGTGAATGTCTCACTTGTTCAGAAGTGGACTGGATTCACGCGTGCTGGAGCACAATCAGTTATAAATCGTTTTATTGATATGGATATATTATCTCCAAAAGACAAAGATAGTAAATATGGACAATCATATATCTATAAAAAGTATATCAGTCTTTTCAGTGAGGAAAATTAACAAGGACTGTCCTTGTTAATTTCTATTTAACCTCCTTCAGTAAATCCTCAACATCGAGAGGCGTAGTTGTCATTTCTACTAGACCATCGTTCGAGACCTTCCAAGTCTCTTTCGGACTATCTACGTAGAGCTCGACGCCTATGCCGTCGGGGTCGCTTAGATATATTGCTTCTGATACACCGTGGTCAGCTGTGCCTGTAAGCGGATAGTTGGCATCCATTAGGCGCTTCAATATCACTGCAAGCTCCCGACGAGCGGGGAAGAGTATCGCATGGTGGTATATGCCGGTATGGCCAGCTGGTGGTGGAGTAGCGCCCTTGCCAGCCCAAGTGTTGAGCCCTATGTGATGGTGATAGCCTCCAGCTGAGAGGAAGACAGCCGATGTGCCGTAGCGTGCTGTGATCTCGAAGCCGAGTAAGTCGCGATAAAAGGCGAGTGATCTATCTAGGTCGCCCACAGTCAGGTGCACATGGCCTATCCGTACTTCATCATGCAATTTAAAATTAGCAAGGACAGTCCTTGCTAAAACTTGCTAAAATTAAGTAATTTTCTGTTTGTTTGTGGCTTTTAATTATTTATGCTAGAAAAGAATTGAGTGTTTTTCAGGAAGGAGAGTGAACGATGGAACTGGGGTTTAATTCAGAGCAGACCCTGGACTTTTTTGCCGAAAGGCTAGAAGCTCAGGTGCTGCCGAGCGACACCATGCGTGGAGAGATGATGTATGTAGCTAGTGTGCTTGCACATTACGCTCAGACATCTGTCCAAGATCCAACATGGATGGTGCCTTCTGGGAGCCTCTACGAAATCCTGGATAAGTTCGTGCTTATTCCAGGACTCGAGGAAGATGAGGTTCACGGAATCACCGACCCGCTGATTCTTGAGGTGGCGGGATCACACATTCTTCTTCTGGCGGGGTTCTTTCGCGATCAGATGAAGAAAAAGCACGACTTGCGTCTGTACGACGCGCTCGGCGCCTCGTTCTTCCACAAAGCATCAATGGCGACAAGGCAGGAGAACAAGTCCGAGCTTATGCGGCGTGTCGGGAGACACTTTCCGCTTTGGGTGAGGTCGTGTCAGCAGGTTGCGCAGGTGCTTAGGGAGGATCGATACATTCTCCGATTCGACTAGTCGAGAAGTACAAATGAGGCCGATCAGCACTGCGCTGGTCGGCCCATTTTTTTAGTAAGTGGTATATCCGGACAGTGAGTTTTTTGGACTTGCTAATGCACAGTTCTTAACTATCCAAAAAATCTACTACCGGGTATAATCATATTATGGATATAATTCCTCTTTTTGTTTTACTTGCAGGGTTCGTGGTGGGGCTCGGCGCGGTGACCGTGATCGACTTGCACGGATTCCTCGGGCGGAAGTCTAGCTACTGGACAGAGGCGACTACTCGCACTCACAAGGTCACCAAGCCTCTCATCTGGCTGGGGATGACTCTCGCCATTATTGGCGGAGCTATGTTTTATAGGGACGTGGAATTCGTGGGGCCACTCATGTTTCACCTCGTCTCTGTGCCGGTGATGATACTTAACGGCATATTCCTCTCATTCTCAGTGAGTCCATTCTTGCTTAAGCGCGAGGCGGAGGGGAGAGAGCGGGAGCTCTTGCCTGCCAACTGGCAGGTGAAAATAACACTCAGCTTCATCCTGTCCTTCGTATCTTGGTGGGGGAATCTGCTAGTCTTAGTGTGGTATATATCTACTAATTTGATAAAATAAAATTATGATAATAATAGACGTGAGGACAAAGGGGGAATACGATGCGGGGCACATAGAGGGGGCTCTACTTCACGACATTATGGATATAATGGAAGGGAAATTCCCCAATGTTGCGAAAGATGAGGCCATTACTTTATATTGCGAATCAGGCAACAGGTCTATGATGGCGAAGAGCATGATGGAGAATGCTGGATTTACTAATGTGACTGATGGAGGTGGAATAGATAATTTCAGATAAAAAACTCAAAACAGAAGATGAAAAAGAATTTCCAAATTGAGGCTAAGGTGTGGCGATGGCCGGGGGATGCTGGATGGCATTTCGTAAATATAGACAAAGATATTTCTAAAACGATACGGGATAAATATCCTAAGGGTTTCGTGCGGGTGATTGCTAAGACGGGGAAGACTTCGTGGGAGACATCGCTCTTCCCGCACAAGCTCTCGCAGAGCTATCTCTTGTGTATTACCAAAGTCGTCCGCAAGAAGGAAGACATCTGGGAAGGCGAGGTATTGAAGATAAATCTCAACCTAAAATAGGGATGAAAAAGGGGTTAAAATATGGTATAATTATATTATGAAAAATATAATGCATGTTTTGCTTTTGGTATTAATAATTTTCGGTGTTTGGTATTATGCGACCAATAAAAGAGAGGTAGTGGTGGTGCCCCCTGTAGTAGAGGAAGAAGAGGAGGTGGCTACGACTATGCCTATCAAGCTGTATTATTACAATCCTAACCTTGATGGAGCAGGGAGCCCGGGTGGAGTGCAGTGTTCACCTGCTGGCTTGGTGGCTGTAGACAGAGTAATACCTGTTACCACCATGCCTCTTACGGCAGCAATAGAGCTCCTTCTCAAAGGTGAGATTAGTGGAGCCGAAAGCGCGCAAGGCATAGAGAGCGAGTTCCCGTTAGAAGGTGTGACTCTAGAGAGTGCGGTTGTAGAAGATGGTGTAGCGACTATAACTCTTAATGACCCTAATGCTAAGACCACAGGAGGCTCATGCCGAGTTACTATCCTGGCTTTGCAAATACAAGCCACAGCCATGCAATTCCCAACTGTAACTTCTGTTAAGTTTATGCCTGAGGACGGCGTCTTCCAGCCTTAACTATACGTTCTCTAGGTGTTATACTAAATAGTACATATGGACATCCCAGAAGTACCACTCAATAAAGACCTGACATATCTTGGTCTCAGCACTTATCGCGACAAGAATACTCTCTTCGGCATCAAGCGCAAGGACAGAAGACAGCACGTCTACATCCTCGGAAAATCCGGTACAGGTAAGTCTGTGCTGATGTTTAATATGATTATCCAGAACATCCTCAATGGTGAGGGTGTTTGTGTTGTAGACCCACACGGCGAGCTAGTAGAAGGCGTGCTTTCTGCTATACCTAAGAATCGTCTCCAAGACGTAGTGTACTTCAACCCTGCAGATACCGACTACCACATAGGGTTCAACGTGCTTGAGCTGGTGGACCCACAATACAAGCACCTCGTGGCCTCAGGACTGATGGGAATATTTACCAAGATCTGGGCGAATGCCTGGTCTGCTCGAATGGAATACATTCTCAACAACACCATCCTGGCTCTGCTCGATACTCCTGGCACCACACTCCTCGGCATACCAAGAATGCTCGTAGACAAGGATTACAGACAGAAGATAATAGGCAACTTGAAGGACCCTGTCATCAAGGCCTTCTGGGTGCACGAGTACGAAGCCTGGCAAGATAAATTCCGAAACGAAGCTATCGCTCCTATTCAGAACAAAGTCGGTCAATTCCTCTCCACATCTATCATCCGCAATGTCGTCGGCCAGTCTAAGAGCACTATCAACATTTTCGACATAATGAATCAAGGGAAGATATTCCTGGTGAACGTATCGAAAGGAAGAATCGGAGAAGACAACTCCTCACTTCTCGGAGGTATGATAATTACCAAGATACAGCTCGCGGCCATGGAGCGCGTTCGCATACCAGAAGATAGCCGTAAGGACTTCTACTTATACGTCGACGAATTCCAAAACTTCGTTACCGACGCCTTCGCAGGTATTCTCTCCGAGGCACGTAAGTACCGACTCAACCTAACTGTGGCCCACCAGTACACTGCTCAGCTTATCTCCGACAAGAGCTCGGCTGTGCGCGACGCTGTCTTCGGCAACGTCGGTACTATGATAGTCTTCCGTGTAGGCTCTGACGATGCAGACTTCTTAGAGAAGGAATTCGACCCAGAATTCACGCCGTCTGACATTGTGAATCTGCCCAACTACAAGATTTATCTCAAGCTGATGATAGACGGTATAACCTCCAGACCATTCTCAGCGAAAACCTTGCCACCGATGGTGAAGGGAGGCAATAAGGAAATAGAAGATGCGGTTATCAAGTCATCTCGTGAATTGTATTGTAAGTCTAAAGAATCTGTCGAGAACGAGATCAATAGCTGGAGCGGAATGTCTCTTGGGGACTCTGGCAACTATTCGGAACAAGGACACAACATAACTGGCGGAGGTGGCCCGAGTCGTGGTGGACCACTGGAGAAATTTGAGACTATATGCTCTCTCTGCAAGAAAGACACAACTGTACCATTTAAGCCCGAGCCAGGTAGACCGGTGTATTGTAAGGAATGTGTAGCCAAGATTAAATCCGGTGAGGTCAAGATAGAGAAGGGGCCCGAGAACGAAATCCGTTATGACGATTCTAAATTTTATAAACCACTTTCTGACCTCGGAATAGAATATCCATCCAAAGACGCACAAGAAGTGAAGACACAC
>CAYXDY010000046.1:0-5336 GCA_964463905.1 uncultured Candidatus Saccharibacteria bacterium | reverse complement strand
TTGTACTCCTCAGCAATCCAAGCAATAATCTTGTGGTCAATGTCGCGGCCTCCGAGGTGACTGTCGCCATCGGTAGACTTAACTTCAATAACATCATCACCAATCTCGAGCACAGACACGTCGAATGTACCGCCTCCGAAGTCGTAGACTACTATCTTCTCATTTTTCTTTTTATTAAATCCGTATGCCATTGCCGCCGCTGTAGGCTCGTTGATAATACGCTTCACATCTAGACCAGCAATAGCTCCGGCATCCTTAGTGGCCTTCCTTTGAGCATCGTTGAAGTAGGCAGGCACAGTGATGACAGCTTCGGTAATTTTCTCTCCGAGCTTGGCCTCAGCATCGGCCTTCAGCTTGCCCAATATCATTGCAGACACTTCTTCTGGGCGTAGCCACTTGTCGCCAATCATTACTTCCACTCCGCCATTTGCAGATTTCTGAATTTTGAAAGATGCGTTCTTGAGATCCTTCTGAACTTCTGGGTCGTCGAAGTTGTGACCCATAAATCTCTTGATACCGTAGATGGTATTCTCGGGGTTGGTGACGGCTTGTCTCTTGGCAAGCAGGCCTCCTAGTCTGTCACCATTCTTGGCCACAGATACAATAGATGGCGTAGTGCGCGCACCCTCAGCATTTTCTATTATTTTCGGTGCACCGCCTTCTATGACAGCCACAGCTGAATTTGTTGTACCCAAATCTATTCCTATTATTTTTGACATATTTTTATTTTATTTAACTTATAATTTTGTTACTTATCTAATTTTATACTAATCTTTTACTTTTTGCAAGTATTTCGTGCTCACGAACTACTTGTTAAATACCAATATATATGATATACTATGGGTATGTCAAGCAAGAATGACTATTCCAAGAAAATACTAAAGATTTTAGGCCAAAAATCGGCCGTATCGCTATCTGAAATTCAAGATAAGGTAAGTAATGCTGATGACTGCAAAAACCCCAAATACGCGATTACACGGTCTCTAAAAGGGCTCCGAGATGCGGGTCTAATAGAACGCGTATCCTCCCCTCAGAATGAGTACGCCCGACTCACCAAAGAAGGCAAGAAGAAGATGCACAGCCTAGAGCTCGAGCACGACACTAGCCTAGTCAACACCTCTTGGGATGGCCTCTGGCGAATAATCCTCCTCGACCTGCCAGAGAGTCGCAAGGCCGAGCGAGAGAGTCTGCGCTACCTACTCAAGAAAGCTGGCTTCGTTTGCCTCAAGAATTCTGCGTGGATATCTCCATTTCCATTTGAACACCTTTTCACCAACATTAAAAAAGACCTCGGCCTCACCACCGAGCTAATGATAATAACAACATCAGACATCGACGAAGAAACCAAAAAGGTCCTCTTCACCCTCTTCGGAGAATAAATTACAAAACCTCCTCGCTCATCCACTCTTTGTAAGCTCTGTTTATGCGACGGACGTCTACGCTGCCTATGAGCGGAGTGGAATAGCTATGATGCTGAGAAATTAAATCACTAACTGTTTCTATCTTCTGTTCAAAGGTAGTGATGAGCATCATTATCTCCTCATGATCCTTGAGCTCGCCTTCCCAATGATACATGGTGTGGATGGGCCAATAGTCTACACAAGCTCCGAGCTTCTGCTCTAAGACGAGCTTGCCTAGCTTGTCGGCCTCAGTAGCATTCTCGCAAGTAGTATAAATAAATATCATAGAATTTATTATTTAAACACTTCGACCTTTAGTTTAATACACTTCCTTATTATAACACTTTTTACGATAATTTTTTTCCTCCTTCATTAGATTTTTGCTCCTTGTTCATCCTATAAAAAATGGAATTTTTATCATTCATTAATTGATCATAACTCCCTTCCTCAAGCACTCGCCCGCTCTCCATTACGGCAATATTGTCTGTGTATTTGAGCGTGCCTAAGCGGTGAGCAATTATTAGGAAAGTCTTATCCCTACCATATACCCCTAAGAGCTTCTCCATAACCTTGCCTTCTGTCTCAGAATCCAAAGAGGAGGTGGCTTCATCTAAGATGATAATAGGCGAATTCTTATATATAGCCCTGGCAATACCTAGCCTCTGGCGCTCACCGCCAGAGAGCATATATCCCTTCTCGCCTATCATAGAATTAAGTCCTTCGGGCAATTTGTTTATTACATCTGCAAGCTGAGAGATTTCTATTGCTTGGTTTAAAAGCTCGGTGTCCTCGCTCCGCATCATAGTAATGTTGTCCTTGAGCGACAGATTGAAGAGCTCAGTTTCTTGCAGAACTACAGTTATGTTATTGAGAGTTTCATTGTGTGAAATATTATAGTAACTTTCATTGCCAACATTAAACTTACCTTGCTTTATGGCATACAATCCAAGAATTATTTTGGCCAAGGTAGACTTGCCACTTCCAGAGAGGCCAGCTACTCCCGTCTTAGTGCCTCTCTCTAATGTAAGACTGAAATCTTTAAGCCCCATCTGCCCTGACCCGTAATCCATAACAGCGTTCTTGATTTCTATCTTATCCCAATTTTTAGGAAAAGAGTTGTTACCTGTCTTGATAAATTCAGTCTCTCTGAATATAGGCATCATATGGCTAAGATCAGAGCGTAAGTCGATAAGATCAGAATGTAGGTTACTTATGTCGCCGAGCGAGTCTTGCAATTTCGCAAAATATGTATAAAGGACAAGCACCATTCCAAGAGTTATAACTTGAGACATAACTGAATACCCTGCCATAATAAGAAATACTCCGAGAGCAACTCCGGTCAAAGTTTGCAATACTTTCCATTTTAAATAGCCTGTTCTGGATTTTGCTATAGAAACATCACGGGAAATTTTTTCATTATCTGAAACACGACTCACCACTCCACTTTCACTACCGAGAGCCTTAATAGAAAGCGTATTGTTCGCTGATTCCACATAGACACCACCAGCATTCTGATTTAGTTTATTGAATTGATTACTAAGTTGAAGCATCTTTTTACTAAAAGCGAATTCAATATACATAAAGATTAAAGTATAAATCAAAACTAGAGCAATAAACTTGGGACTTATAAACAGGAAAAAAATAATCACGCCAAATATATTTGCAAATATTCTCAGCAAATCTTTCCTTATCATCTTGCTCCAACCTACAATTGCATCAGCTCCAGTAAATATTCTTTGTAGTTTATTGCCTGTATTTTCTTTGCTATGCCACTCTAGCGAAAACTCTGTCAGCCTTTCAAAACCCCAGATGCGTGCACGGCTACGCGCTTTTTGGCCAATTATATTTATAGTGCTTTTACTATGAAGTCTGATAATAGAAGCTATTATCCACGTAACTCCAACAAAAATGCAATAGAAATAAAAAGGGGTCAAGCTTTGCCCTGGATTATATGTAGTAAAAAAATCAACGATTTTACCTACAAAATAAATAGGGACTAGATCGTAGAAAAAAATTGCCATTAGTGCGAAGAACGATATGGCTGCTGCCCTTTTATCTTCTTCAAGAAAATACCAAACAGCCTTAACCACTCCCCACCACGATAAATTTTTGTTTTCCCTTTTCATATATTAATAAACTAGCCTGAGGCTAATAAACCTCACTATTATAGCACTTCTCACAATATATCTTCTCTGTCCTCTCTGGCTCATACGGAGTCTGGAAAGCAACCTTGCACTTGCCTTCATGCTCGTGAGTAGACACTAGGCAATTACACTCTCTCTCGTACAGATGCATCTTGCCTCGATACTTAAGCCTAGCGTAGTGCCGGCAGTTGTGGCAGAATCTTGGTAATGGTAATTACTTCTGACGATAAAAAGCAAGCTCATCAGGAACTATCTTGAAGGAATTGGTGCATTGATATCTGTAGTCGCCGTCGTTCGGGCAAGCTATTACTTCGTCTAAGATTTCGTCTCCGACATCTATAATGCTATCAGGTAAGTCGCTGGCAGAAATGGTGCTCTTGTAATCTCTCTCCTCTCTCTCGTACCACTTGTAGCCGAGCCCAAATGCCTCATCCTTGCTCATTGCAAAATAATCATGCGACATACTCTCGTTAACCCCGAATGGACACATATCAAATGGGAAAAACTCCCCATATTTAAACTCCCTCCCCTTGGCATCTATATAAGGCAATGCATTCATCTGCTCAATAATCTTAGGAACTAGCTCTTCATATTCTTCTTTCGTGTATTGCTTGTTGAATATGCAATATTGCTTATCAGTAAGACCTACACAGCCGAAGCAATCTGTACAATTCTTGCAAATAAGAGAGTACTGACAGCGCGCGCAACCTTGGATGGTGATGTAGCAGAACATATCGTTAAATGTATTCTGGGTAGCTGCCACGCACTCGTAGTTGAGCTCGGCAAAGCCACAGCCCGAGCAATCCATACTGTCCTTGGCATAAAGGACTCTGTTGGAGTAAGCAACATTTTCTGAATCATTGGCGTCAAAGCAACGCTTGATATTCTTAGCATTATGAATATGATCTCCACCTGCGTTCTCTGATGCGTAGATAAAAGCGTACTTGTGCACGGCTTCTTCTCTCATTATTCTCTCAAACTCAGCCTTAATTTTCTCCACACCGCTATATGTATGCAAATTTAAATCAGCAACAGCCTTGTCGTACTCTTCTTTAGTCAACTTTTTATTTCTGAATACATACTGCTGATTGCGGAGGTTGCTTGAGAGAGCACAGTGGTTGGAATTGATGCAATCATATAAGAAATATGAATCTATGCAATCACGAGACTTAACTAAGTAATGCGAATTGTAATTCTGATCGGAATCCACATTCTCGTAACAGCCATCAAGCTGTTCGGAGGCATAAGAGTCCAGCGTATTCTTGGACTTATCAATAATCTCAGAATACATAACGTCTTCACACTCTATAGCTGAAAAAGACAAATATACATTCTTCTGGTCCTTGGAATAATTAGTGTATTCAGAATTAATCAAATTACCGAAACGGTAAGCATACAGCTTGGGAACTTCTGTAAATAGCTCCTTGAGTTGTTGGAAAAATGGCCTTGAGAAATCATAATCTCTGCCATAATTAAGTGGCTCCCACTCTGGGCCATACCAGCAAGTAGAACAATATACCAGAGGAGCACTCTCCTTGGAATACATTGAAATAAGAAACTTATTACACAGGCCACAGGTCCTCTTGTGGAGCGACCGTGAGTTGCGCCACATTAGCCGGCGAATAGCTCTACATGTGGGGCAAAAAGTCGGTGGTGGAACTTTGATCTTCTCATAGAAGTTGAAGTCTTCCTTTTCTATAGTGAAATCCTTTTTACAATTTTGACAATCTTTTGTTTCCATTAATATATTTCTTTATTGTAATGCTCAGCACAAACCACCTTCTCTGGCCCA
>CAYXDY010000045.1:2412-5489 GCA_964463905.1 uncultured Candidatus Saccharibacteria bacterium | reverse complement strand
AATAATTTCAAAAAAAAAAATTAAATTTATAAAAAATATTTTAAAAATCAAAAATAATCAAAGAGACTGTTCAAATCACCATCTAAGTTTTTGTTAATAGAAGCACGGACACCCCTATCCATCATTATGTCTCCACCGAAAATCATATTTACTACCCTGAGCTCTTCTACTTCAGGTATCTCTACAATTACTTCCGGCACGTATAAAAGGGGAGTCTCTGTATTGCGAGAATTTTTAGTAGACAAATAAAAAGCAGATATTCCAAGGAACACTATCAATATTCCGGCTATTATTTTTATTCTTAAATTATTCATATTTATACTAGAGTGTAATCTATTGTTTTCCTCTCTAAGTCTGTGGCTTTTACTTTCATCTTTACCTTATCTCCAAGACGATACTTTTTCTTTTTCTTTTGACCAACTAATTCCAAACTCTTTTCATTGAATACATAGAAGTCGTCGGTGAGGTCGCGGACTCGCACCATACCCTCACACTTGGTCTCTATCTCTTCTACATACATGCCCCATTCGGTGACGCCGCTGATGATACCAGTGAATGTCTCTCCCAAGTGCTTGCTCATATACTCTACTTGCTTGTACTTGATAGATGCGCGTTCGGCTTCGGCGGCCCTCTTTTCTTGCTCGGAAGAAACTTTCGCAACTTTTTCTAATTCTACCCAAGCTTTGGCCAAGTTTTCTTTCGCGGGCTTTTTCTTTTTCAAATAATCATTTAGAAGTCTATGCACTATTATGTCTGGATATCTTCGGATAGGGGAGGTGAAATGAGTGTAGTGGATGAACGCCAGTCCATAGTGCCCGATGTTGCGGGTAGAGTAGACGGCCTTAGCCATACTTCTTATCACAGCTCTCTGGACTGTATCTTCTTCAGGCTTGCCTGCTATCTTTTTAAGTAGATTGTTGATTTCGTGGGTAGGAATTATACCGTCTTTCAATGAGACCTTATGCCCTAGACTTCTAAGAAAGTGGGATAGGTCAAGCATCTTCTCTTTGTTAGGTAAGTCGTGGATGCGGTAGATGAAGGCATTATCTTCGTTTATATTTACTTTCTTTTTACCTTTCGGCGAAAGCTCTTCTGCCACCTTACGGTTAGCCAACAACATGAATTCCTCAATGAGTTTGTTGGAGTCTCCGCGGGTTTTCTTGATTACTTTAATAGGGATTCCAGCATCGTCTAGAACGAACTTAACTTCATCACTTTCGAGCGAGATGGCCCCTTCAGCAAATCTTTGTTTGGTAAGTTTCTTGGCCAAGCCATTTAATATAGCCAGTTCTTTATGAAGGGGAAGACCAGCTACTTTTATTGACTGCTCGGCTTCTTCATAGGTAAATCTTTTTTGAGAGTGAATCACTGTCTTACCAAACCATGCTTCCTTCACTCGAGCTTCTGTGTCCATTATGAAAACTGCACTCATGGTGAGTCTATCTTTGTTGGGAACTAGAGAACATAGGTCATTGGACAATACTTCTGGAAGCATAGGTATAGTTCGGTCTACTAAGTATACCGAGGTACCCCTATCTCGAGCTTCGTCATCTAAGGCGCTACCAGGCTTTACATAATGAGACACATCGGCTATATGTATGCCTATTTCATATAGAGCTCCATTGTGGCCACTTTTAATTTCTTTAAAAGATATTGCATCGTCGAAGTCCTTTGCGTCGGATGGATCTATGGTGAAGGTGAGCGTGTCACGAAAATCTCGGCGCCCTATATAATCGCTCTCTTGAATTCCATGAGCTTGGATTGCTCGGCCTTCTTGTTCAGCCTTTTCGGAAAGATAAGCCTCGAAGCCTTTTTCTATGGCTATAGAGTGCATCTCGGTATCATTGTCGCCGGGGCGACCGAGGACCTTCACCACCTTGCCTTCTGGGGCCTTCCGGGAGTCCTTCCAAGATACTATTTCTACGAAAACTTTCTCTCCTACTTTGGCATTATTAAGAGATATCTCTGGGATGAGAATATCTGTATACATTCTGGTGTCGTCGGGCTTAAGGAAGATGACTTGGTCTTCTTGTTCGAGCACTCCAGCGAACTTACTTTTCTGGCGTTTTACTACTCTTAAGACTTCGCCCTGTTTGCGACCCTTAGCCTTACCCCTTAGAGCTACCTCTACGGTGTCTCCATGGAGAGCTGTGTTTAAGTCTTGTGCTCCGACTTCTATATCTTCTTCTACGCCTTCTATTGATACATAGCCTGTGCCCTTAGAGGAGATAGAGATTGTGCCTTCGAGTATATTCTGCTTCTTCTGGGATTTCTGGGTATGTTTGTGTTGCATTTCGGTATTATAACATAGAAATAAGGCGGTATTGCATTTTTCCATCTTTATGTTAAGCTAACTCTATGTTAAAAATTCGATTACAGAGAATAGGCAGAAAGAACGACCCAGCATTCCGGGCAGTCTTGACCGATTCTAAGAACAGCACCAAGAGTGGTAGATTCTTAGAGATACTCGGTACTTACAACCCGAAGGCAGGAGCGAAAGACAAAGAGACTAATTTCAACACAGAGAGGATTACTTACTGGATGGGCAAGGGGGCTCAAGTGTCTGATACAATGCACAACTTCCTCGTAAGCCAGAGTGTAATTAAGGCTAAGAAGAGAAACGTGCTTCCAATGCGCAAGCCTACAGTAAAGCGTAAGGATCTCAAGGCTAAGAAATAGTTGAAAGACTATCAATAGTTTTGTATACTGAATGCAGGTGTCACTAGTCGGTGATGCTGTGAAAATTAAAAATAATTTCCGAAAATAATAATAATATGGAATCAGAAGCAGATAAGATATTTCTAGAATACGTAGTTAAAGCCCTCGTAGACAATCCGAACGATGTGAAGATAGAGCGAACAGTAGATGAGATGGGTGTACTCATCACTCTTACTGTGAACCCAGCAGATATGGGTAAGATAATCGGTAGAATGGGGAACACCGCCAAGGCTATCCGAACACTTCTCCGCATCATCGGCATGAAGAACAATGCTAGGGTTAACCTCAAGATCAACGAACCAGAAGGAGGCACAGGAGGAATGAGACACGACACTACAGGTATCCCAGCTGTGGGCAAT
>CAYXDY010000045.1:0-2363 GCA_964463905.1 uncultured Candidatus Saccharibacteria bacterium | reverse complement strand
AGACGAAGCAATGGACGAACTTAAAGGAATATACATAAAATCCCCCGAAAGGGGGATTTTTAGTATAATAAAAAGATGCGTTTTCATGCAATTACAATCTTCCCGGACATTTTCGACTCATATATGAATGAGTCCATTATAGGGCGGGCGATTGAGAAGAAGCTTATATCTATTAAATTTTATAACCCAAGGGACTTCATAAAAGCACCTAAGAACAACTACCGCCCAGTTGACGACCGCCCATATGGTGGTGGCCCTGGAATGGTGATGCGAGCAGAGCCAATACTGAAAGCTATAGAGAAAGCAGTCAAAAATATTTCAAAATTTAAAAAATCAAAGACCAAAATAATTAACTTCTCTCCCTCAGGTAAGAAGTTCACAACAGAGTATGCTAAGACGTCTGCAAAGAAGTATACAGACGTTATCCTAATCTGCGGAAGATACGAGGGGATAGATGCGAGAGTTAGTAAAATATTTAAAGCTGAAGATATCTCTATAGGAGACTATGTGCTAACTGGAGGCGAGCTACCAGCTATGGTGCTTATAGACTCTATGTCTAGGCAAATTAAAGGGGTACTGGGTAAGTTCGAATCTCTTGAGGAAGAAAGAGTGTCTTCAAGCGAAGTCTATACTCGACCTGAAATTTTAAAATACAAAAACAAGAACTATAAAGTTCCGAAAATTCTGCTTTCCGGAAATCATAAGCTAATAGAAGAGTGGAAGAAGAAATCTAGCTAGGCAAGACCTAGCTATGTGAGTGAGCTTGATTTTTAGATAAAAAATTGCATAGTAGAAGAGAGGAGAAGCACATGAGATACATCCACCCTGACTTGCACGGAGAGATTTGGGCAAGAGTTAATGGAGCTGTCGAGAAGCTCGGCGCCCCAGAGATCGTTCCAGACTTCGTGAATCCAGCTTATCGCCTCCTTGGCGAGCTGGTGGCTCACGAAGCTTCACCAGAGGAGGTGAGAGAAGATGTTGAAAATATCTTGGCCATCCATGGCATCCCGACGCCGTATCGGGCAGAGCTTGTGGCCAAGTTCCTCGAGATTGTCGAGGACATTTCGAGGAAGTGCGCGTGAAGGCCGGGGTGAAGACATCAAGAAATATCCGTCGCGGGTAAGACCACAAAGTCTGTTGCCCCGGCGGATTTTGTGTTTTTGTATTAAACTTGATTTTAAATTAAAAAGTGGCATAGTGGGGGAGAAGGAGAGTTCTATGAGATTTCTACAGATCGTGCTTGCCGTGTACTTACTGCTGGGCATTCGTGGCCTGGTCGCATGGGCGAGGTACTGCCGGAAGGATCCGGGCTTCACCTTGAACCCAACGTCCCTCATCGGTTCCTGGATCAACTGGACGATGGATCGATATGGATATGACGACGAGGATGCCGACTTCCCGGAGATTGAAGTTTGGCTTGTGGTGCTCCCGTTCATGGTGCCGCCGAATGAAATCTTCCACATCTGCTTCAAGATTCGTGACTACTTCGATCGACGACGACGTGTTGCGGTGGTGATGCGCGGTGACGATCTGCATTGGTCGCGCATCGAAGACACCGACGATGTTCCACGGTAGTTCGTTTTTCAGGAGGTGTGATATGGCAAGTTGTCCGCTCAGTTTCTACGATGAACGCGTGCGCGAGATGCGGAAGGAAATTGAACTGGTGATCATGGATGTGGCGGACGAACTGCCGGACCCCATGCACTTCCACGCCGTGATCCTCGCGGATATCGCTCACTGGTTTAGGGAAGTCCCAACCAACAACGAAATCAATGACCGCATCATCTGGCAAGTACTTGTTGCAACCGTCAAAGTCCTGGACAAGCCGGCGCGCGGTCGGTTGGCACAGGAGATCGTGACGGCCGTCATCAACTGTTTTGACGAGCGGATGTGGCAGGACTACATCCAGCCGGACTATCAGTCCTAACTGTGAGTGAGCTTCGGCTCACTCAAGGGGTGAAGACATCAAGAAATATCCGTCGAGGGAAGACCACAAGTCTGCTACCCCGGCGGATTTTGTGTTTTTATGTGACCCTAAAAGGGGGAGAGTTGACTTTAAGACCGAAATATAGTAGGCTAGAGAGGATTCATTGATTGAGTATCGGATGCAATCTCCGTTTTATTATTAGCAGGTTTAGCGTTAATTAATAAGCGTCCGAAGAGGTTAATAAGATAGAAGAGCAAGAATTTAGAGAAAAGCATTTTTCCGTTGTTTTTCTCTGAAGTCTACTTGAGTCTCTTCTAATTTTTGTTATCTCCGCAGGGCATAAAAATATGCAAGATACAAAGCGTCCGAAGAAGTATTTCTCACGGTACAAGAAGCCGTTGGTCGAATTTCCCAATTTGATAGAAGCTCAGACCAA
>CAYXDY010000044.1:0-5583 GCA_964463905.1 uncultured Candidatus Saccharibacteria bacterium | reverse complement strand
AAGATGCTCTGTCACTGTATCTGTACCTATTCCAAGAGGCATCAAGTTCCAGCTGCCACAGGCTTGGCAGAGAGTGTCTTCTTTCATCTCAGTTTTGCATTTGTTACAGATAAACATTCTTTTCTTGCCACTTTGTGATAGATAGAGTACCACAGGTGCACTACAATGTGGGCAGGCGACCACATGAGCGCAGTCTCTACAGACAGTCATAGTAGCCAGCCCTTTACGGAGAGAAAATATGAAAAGATTTTTCTTTTGTCGGAGCGTATCTGTAATTTCTTTTTTACTTTCGTCTAGTAGAATCTGGAATTTGCCAGCGGTCTTACCGCGAGACTCATTACGAGAAGAACCAACAATTTGCACTTTTTCATCAAGACCTAGGCGGAAGTTGAGATTGTGCATAGGGGTGAGGTGGTCGAGCTCTTCGCGAGCAATTGTCTCGAAGCGAAGTAGGGTGTCGCTTAGTATTAGCTTGGCTTCAAGTCTTGCCGCCAGGAGCTCCACGAATACTCGTAAATCAAAATTGGGCTTGGATACCATCTTATAAGAGCTGGAGCTTTCATGTTCTAGAATTATTACACCTAGATCGCGTCTAGGCACAGATAGAAATGTAGGTGTGCCAACTATTAGTATAGGATGGTCGGAAGTTATTATATTTTCGAATGTTGCGAGCATCTTCTTGGCATTTAGCCCACTATGAATAGGGAAGATAAATTGCTCGATGCCCTTCGACAGTGCTTCGAAGAATATATCTACATCGTGCTCGGTAGGCAGAACTAAGAAAACAGACTTTTTGAGAGCGAAGTTCTCGCGGATTAGAGTCTTGTATATTCCTAAGCGCTCTTCTGGTGGCATTTGGAGTAAGAGCTTCTCAGTGCGGATTTTCTCTGTAGTTTTTTTGTTCCCAATTTGTTCTGGAATTGGCCAGGCAGATATCTGGTCGTATTCGCTTCGCAGGAGCGCAGGCATTAAAGCTGAGAGGGCATTGTTGGCTTTAGTTGCGAAATACTTTCCAATGTCTATTGCCGTAGATAAGAATTCTGGCAAGAATAGTGAGCTTTCTTTAATCTCAATTATTTTCTTGAGGTTGAAATTCATCTCTTTAATATCGCCCTTTGCTGAGCTTACTTCCTCGACTTTAACCACTAGTCCAAGAAGCACTTTGTTTCGGATAGATATGGTGGCGATGTTGCCCGGAGACACGTCCTTGGAGGTAAAGTAGGTGAGGTCACCACTGATGGGGCCTCTTTGGAGTGGAATAACTGTCACAATTTTCATAACATTTATTCTAGCATAAATGTGTGCTAGAATGCCCCAATGGGTATATTTTCTAAAAAACTCGGAATAGATCTAGGCACGGCTAATACCTTAGTATATATGCCTGGGAAGGGTATAGTCCTCAACGAGCCTTCTGTGGTGGCTGTATCCGAGCAAGACAACAAAATTTTAGCTATAGGATTCGAAGCTAAGGATATGATAGGCAAGACCCCTGAGAGCATCATTACCTACTGCCCAATGAAGGATGGAGTCATAGCCGACTATAGGGTAACAGAAGCTATGCTTCGATATTTCATCAGTAAGGCCATGGGGAAATTTAATTTATTTAAACCAGATGTGATGATATCTGTGCCGGCGGGCGTGACTTCTACCGAACGCCGTGCTGTGGTGGAAGCAGCCATCCGTGCTGGAGCCAAGAATGCTTATGTGGTCAAGGAGCCTATACTTGCGGCCATCGGTGCAGGAATTCCTATTTATGAATCCAAGGGTTACATGGTGGTAGATATTGGTGGAGGTACTACTGATGTGGCGGTGATATCACTCGGAGGAATAGTGGCTTCAACTTCGGTGAAATGTGCTGGGAATAAAATTGATGCCGCTATCGCCGACTACATTAAGAAAACTTTCAATCTCGCTATTGGAGATAGA
The DNA here is from genome assembly GCA_964463905.1 of uncultured Candidatus Saccharibacteria bacterium. Taxonomy (GTDB): domain Bacteria; phylum Patescibacteriota; class Minisyncoccia; order Phycocordibacterales; family UBA9973; genus UBA9973. Next base: position 3,657 of record CAYXDY010000044.1, on the reverse strand, counting down.
ACTGCCGAAGAAGTGAAGATAAAGATTGGTGCCGCTATATTGCTTGACGAAGAATTGCGGGTCACAATCAAGGGGCGCGACTTCATTCAAGGGCTCCCTCGTTCGGCTCAGGTCTCTACCAATGAAATAGTGAAGGCTATTGATGGAGAGCTGAAGCAAATAGTTAAAGCAATTAAAGATGTTTTACAAGAGACCCCACCAGAGCTAGCTTCCGACATTATGGACCACGGCATAATTATGACTGGAGGCTCCAGCCAGCTTCGCCACCTTACTGACTTGGTGTATCGGAAGACCGGTGTTAAGGCCAACTTAGCTGACGAAGCACTTTTCTGTGTGGTCAACGGCACAGGTATAGCTCTCGAGCACTTAGACGTATACAAGAAGACAGTACTGAGTAAAAAGTAGAAAGTTATAAAGTTATAAAGTCATAAAGATGAATATTTTTACAGATATAGACATAAGTAAACTTCATCATGCTTATCTTATAGAGGGGGAGCGTGAGCTCATCATTCCGGAGATAAAGACTTTCGTACAGAGCATGGGGGTAAGTACAGAAGGCAACCCTGACTTCTCGCATATACACCTCGATACTATCAAGGTAGAAGATGCGCGCAATTTTAAATCACTAACATTAGAGCGTGGTTATACAGATGGGAAAAAAGTGTTTCTAGTGTCTTCCAACAGCATTCTCCTAGAGGCACAGAACACAATGCTCAAGCTCTTCGAAGAGCCGATAGAGAATACTGTGTTCTTCGTGGTGGTGCCCGACCGTAATGCTTTGCTTCCAACTTTTATTTCCAGATTTTATTTTATATCTAGCGAAGGGAAGGGGGATAATACAGAAGCAGAGAAATTTATTAAAATGCCGATGCAAATGAGAATAAATTATATTAAAGATTTAGTGACAGTGGATGATGAAGATGACATAGCCGCCGACTCTACAAGAGCTAAGGCTCTCAAATTTCTAAACGAATTAGAGACAGAGTTGCATCGCTCCTACACCGATCAGAATTTTAGAATTTCTTCTTTTGAGCAGATTATGAAAGTTCGCAAACTTCTCCGTATGCCCGGCTCATCACCCAAGATGCTCTTGGAGTCCATAGCACTTATGATATAATACCTTTATGCAATACAATTTTTCCAATTTTAAGAGTGAGCTTAAGAAGGTGGCCGAGCACTTGAGCAAGGAATACAGCCAGCTCAATGTAGGCCGGGCTTCGCCTATGATATTAGACAGTATATCTGTAGAGTCCTATGGCCAATATTCACCAATCAAGAACATAGCTTCTGTATCTATCGAAGATCCGAAGACACTGCGAATCGTTCCTTGGGACAAGAGTCAGGTCAAGGACATCGAGAAGGCTATTGTAGCTGCCAACCTTGGTATTTCTGTGGCTACCGACGATGCAGGTATGCGAGTAATATTCCCTCAGCTTACGACAGAGACTCGCGAGCGTCTAGTGAAGGTATTGAAGGAGAAGCTTGAGGACTCTAGAATCACAGTTCGTAAAGAGCGCGAAGGCGTGCTTGATGATATGAATGAACAGAAGAAAGGAGGTCACATGACAGAAGATGACATTTTCCGAGCCAAGGAAGAACTTCAGAAAGTAATTGACGAGGCTAATGGCAACCTAGAAGCTATTTTCGAAAAGAAAGAAACGGAAGTAATGGGATAACAATTTATGTCAATAATTATTTTCTTTATAATCTTACTTATTTTAGTTATAGTCCACGAGTTTGGACATTTTTATAGTGCCAAGAAATTCGGCATTCGGGTTGACGAATTCGGTTTCGGTTTTCCACCTAAATTATTTGGAGTTAAAAAGGGGGAGACAGAATACACTTTCAACCTTCTACCTATCGGAGGCTTCGTTAAGATATTCGGAGAGAATCCAGATGATGAGAATACCAACGGTCCAGACAAACATAGAAGCTTCGTTCACAAGCCTCGCTGGCAGCAGGCAATAGTCCTCTTTGCTGGAGTATTCGCTAATTTTTTACTTGCGTGGGTTCTTTTCTCATTCGGCTTTATGTCTGGCATGCCGACGTCAGTGAGCAATGTGGGCGAGAATCAAAAGCTTGAAAATGTACAATTGATGGTAATCTCTGTATCTCCAGAATCTCCAGCAGAGATGGCAGGATTGAAAGCCGGGGATGCAATAGTCTCACTCGGAGAGGGTGAAAAACTAACGACAGAAATAACTCCTGAGACAGTGCGGGTGTTTGTTTCCGATAATGCCGAGAGCCCAATTACGGTAGGATATCTGCGACCTGGAACAGCTGAAACTCAGTATCTTGAAGTCACCCCCAAAAAGGAAGGAGACAGGGCTCTAATTGGAATAAGTATGGACCAGATAGGTATAGCCAAATTGCCGTTTTTCAAGGCTTTCTATGAAGGAATGAGCTTTACCCTATATGCTACCAAAAGTACTGCTGTAGGGCTCTATAGCCTTATTTCTGAGGCTATTATGGGTAGAGGTAGTATGGAATATGTTACAGGGCCTGTAGGGATGGTAGGGATTGTGGGCGATGCTTACGACCTAGGATTCTCTTACCTTCTTTCATTCGCTGCCATAATCTCTATCAACCTAGCAATCATTAACCTCTTGCCATTTCCTGCACTCGACGGAGGTCGTCTATTCTTCCTCCTCATTGAGAAGATTAAGGGCTCAAGACTTAATCCTAAATTTACGAATACTGCCAACATCATTGGCTTTGGCATCCTAATATTCTTTATGCTAGCGGTCACTTATCACGACGTTATAAAATTGTTCTAATGAAAGACATTCAGATCCTAGAAGAAGTTCGAGCGGTTAAGAGTAAAAAGGAACTTCAGAATATAATACAAGCCCAGCGGATAAGCGAGGTGGTACTTAAAATTGTGCTTCTTAATCTGCGTGCGGGAGTTACTGAGATTGAGATTGCAACTTTAATTAAAAAGTCTTTCATTAAGCTCGGTGCTCCCATTTTATCTTTTTCACCAATTGTCGCTTTCGGCAAAAATAGCGCCAATATTCATCACACTCCAGGCAAATCTAGGTTGAAAAAGGGGAATATAGTTATGCTTGATTTTGGGTGTACTGTAAACCAATATTGCTCCGATATGACTCGCACATACTTCTTCGGTGAGCCGACAGCTAAACAAAAGAAAGTTTATAATGACGTACTTATGGCAATGGAGCTCGCACTTAAGAAATTATCTGCTGGTGAGAAGAAGGCTAAAGCTATAGATAAGTCTGCGCGGGGATTTCTCGCAAAGAGATATAAAAACAACTTCCAACACGGGCTTGGTCATGGAGTGGGGACTGTTATCCACGAATGGCCCAACTTCAAGCCTAAGAGCGAGGACATGCTTCCCGTAGGATGTGTGATGACTATTGAGCCGGGGATATATATCAAGGGCTGGGGAGGTATAAGAATAGAAGATATGGTAGTTATCACCAAGAAGGACTATGTGAATCTAACTAAAGTGCCTAAAGACCTAGAGAGTGCAGTTTTAAGATAATTGATATATACTCGAGATATGAAGAAGTTAAAAATTGGTGTAATGTTCGGAGGTAAGTCTGCAGAGCACGATGTGTCTCTGGTGTCTGCTCGCAACGTTATGAATGCCCTAGATAAAACCAAGTACAATATAACTCCTATCAAAATAGCTCG
>CAYXDY010000043.1:0-5586 GCA_964463905.1 uncultured Candidatus Saccharibacteria bacterium | reverse complement strand
TCATTGCCGTCCATCACATCAGCTAGAGCCATACCACATCCTTGCGACAATCCGCTTCCAAGTGGCCCTGAAGAAGTCTCCAACCATGGCATATATTCTCTGTGAGGATGACCCTGAAGTCGGGAGCCGAAATGACGCAAAGTATTCAATTCTTCAACTGGGAAGTAGCCAGCGTGAGCCATGGTGGCATACATTACGGGGCAGATGTGCCCATTGGAGAGTATTAGCCTGTCGCGCTCTGGCCATTCTGGATTCTTCGGGTCGTGCTTGAGTACGTGGAAATATAAAAGGGTAAATACATCGGCCATACCGAGAGGACCTCCAGTGTGCCCAGAAGCGCCGTACTTATCAGTCTTAGTAGACATCAGAGATGTAATAATAGACTGACGGATGTCATTGGCCTTCCCTTCTAATTCTTTAATTTTATTTTCAGTTAACATATTTTATAGATTTTGAAATCTTTCTACTAACCCTATTTTATCATATGCTTTAAAAAGTACCGAACCTGTAATCAACTTAGTTGCCCCAGCATCTACTAATAATGGCGCTGTCTCTTCGGTAATACCAATATCAACTTCTATGGGTAATTCTGGATACTTCGCTCGGAAAGTGCGGACCCTTTCATAAGTTCTTTCGTCTAAAGAAACCCCGCTAACTCCAATCTGGTCGTTACCCATAAACTGCACGAAGTCGACAAAAGAAACTAATGGATAAATATCCTCAAGTGGCATATTAGGTCTGAAGGCAATTCCTATCTCCACACTATCCCTGATATACAAATCTATTCCTTCTAAGAAATTCCGGAATTCTTCTATGCTCTCCATAGCCTCCACATGGAAAATCATTCTCTTGGCACCCAATTTCATATAAATATCGAAATTTTGCACCGCATCTGCAACCATTAAGTCGAGCTCAAAATCAAACTCTTCCCAGAGTGGTAAGCCTATCTCTTCATTCATTATCCTCTGAAAATCGTAATCCTCAAAACCTCCATTAGTAAAGGGCCAAGTCTGGCTAGGGACAAAGACACCATCACACAAATCAATCTGTATAACAGGGACTACCCCACGCAATGTGGCAATCTTATTTTTGAGCTCTTCAAATGTTGTAAATGGTAGTACTGATGCAATTACTTCAATCATATAGTTATTGTATATTTAATTTCTCCTTTTGTCTTCTAACTTCTTCAACTAATTTATCATGAAAGACTCCGTTGGAGGCAATATAAGATGTATCATCGAAGGTAAACACTCCTCCATCTATCTTAGATATAGTGCCTCCAGCTTCTTGAACCAAGAGTATACCAGCAGCCAAATCATATATGCTTAAACCAAATTTAATATCGGCTTCTGTGCTACCTCGTGCCACAAAAGCTAAATCTAAAGAAGTACATCCGAAATCTCTAACCGAAGACACAAAATCAGGCAAGGTGCGCATTAAATCTCTTCTGACTCTTAAATCATCTTTATTCTTGCCAGAAGAAACAGTAATTAAGGCCTTGTCTCTGTCATCCACAGAGACACGAATTTGTTTCCCATTTAAATATGCGCCTTTACTTTGTTCTGCGTAAAACAGGGAATTAGTCGCAGGATTATAAACAACCCCCAGAATGACATCCTTATTGCACATAAGTGCGATAGAGACGGCAAATAGTGGTATAGCATTAGCGAAGTTGCGAGTGCCATCTACGGGGTCAATGTTCCATGTATACTCACAACCATTCTCCGTCATCCCCGTTTCTTCTCCAAGTACAGAATGTTTTGGGAAGTTCTCTAAAATTATTTTTTTAATTAATTCCTCAGCTTCTTTGTCTGCTTTAGTTACAATACTCTTGTCTTCTTTGTATTCTTTTAAAATCTCGGTTTCAAAATATTTCTCCAATACCTTCCCCGCTTCTAGTGCTGCTTGTATTGCTACTTCAAGTTCATGAGATTTATTATCCATCCTATTTGAATTTATTTATTCTTCTTATGTGCCGCTCTTCTTCAGAAAATGGAGTATCGAGGAATATCCGTACAGCTTCTCTGGCTTCATCGCCAGTCAGGAAGCGAGTTCCTAATGACAGGACATTGGCATTATTGTGAGCTCTGGTGGACGCTATCATGTCTAAAGTGTTGCCAGACATATCAGTCTGCTCCTTGGCAGGCTCCCCATAATACAATGCTGCTCTTACTCCAGGGACTCTATTGGCACACATGGCCTCACCTTGGCCTGAAGCTCCAAGGATTATACCGAAGCTACCAGGCTCTCTAGCTACAGCCTCCGCGACAGGAGTGATGAAGTCTGGATAGTCATCACCTGTATCTAAAGTAAAAGCCCCCATATCTACGACTTCGTAACTAAGCTCAGCAAAATAAACCTTAAGCATCTCCTTGGTCTCAAAACCCGCATGATCTGTACCGATAAAGATTTTCATACTATTTAATAGTCCCTCCTGTTTTGATAACGTGATCTACTAGAGTATATGTATACCCCATTTCGTTGTCGTACCAGCCCATTATCTTCACTAAATTGCCTCCGACGACTCTCGTCATCTTAAGGTCGGCGATAGAGCCATAGCGGCTTCCAAGGATGTCGGAAGATACCAAATCTTCTTCGGTCACAGAAAAGATGTTGGCCCATCTTGAGTCAGTGGATGCCTTTTTCAAAATAGCATTCACCTCCTCGGCGGTAGTATCCTTCTTAGATATAAATGTAATGTCAGCAATAGATCCAGCTGGCACAGGCACTCGGATAGAGATTCCATCAAATAGGCCTTCGAGCTTAGTAAAGGCTTTGGTTACAGCAATAGCTGCTCCAGTAGAAGACGGCACGATGTTCTGCGCAGCAGCTCTGCCCTCTCTTAAGTCCTTCTTGCTTGGACCATCTACTAATGATTGAGATGCGGTGTAACCATGAACTGTATTTAATATCGCTTTCTCTATTCCCAGAGTTTCGTCCATGATGGCGATGATTGGAGAAGTGGCATTGGTAGTGCAAGAAGCGTTGGAAGTGATATCGCAAGTACCGAACTTCTCTTCGTTGACTCCGAGCAAAATTGTCTCCCCCTTCACGCTCTCATCTCCCCCCTTAGCTGGAGCTGAAATTACTACCTTCTTGGCACCCGCGTCGAGATGAGCCTTGGCCTTGTCATAGCTAGTAAAGAATCCAGTAGACTCTACCACTACATCTACTCCAAGTTTATCCCAAGGAAGATTGCCTGGCTCCTTCTCTGCTAGAACTTTAATTCTCCTTCCGTCAATTACTATTTCTTGGCCTTCTACGGCAACTTCGTGGTCCCATTTTCTGTATACGGTATCGTACTTAAGAAGATAAGCCATATTCTCCACAGAACCGAGGTCGTTAACCGCAACTATCTCTATTTCAGGCCTATCCCAAGCAACTTTTAAAAAAGCTCTCCCTATTCGGCCGAAGCCATTAATTCCAACTTTGATTCTTGCCCCGTTTGAATTTTCACTCATATTTGTATTACAGATTAAAATAATAAATATTAATAACTTAGATAACCACCTAAATAATCTTGAAAATTCTTTCGGGGGTTTTCTCCTTCTTAGTATACCAAGAGCATTAGAGTAAGGCAAAATGAAAATAGGAGTCGACGCGATGGCCGACCCCCATTTCGGTGAAGGATGTTTTTGCCTGAGGTCATCCTTCCTAACCTTTAGACGGTCTCTGTGGGACGCCGTCGAATCCCTATATTTACACTACCCAGTCTTCACCTCATTCCTTTCGTGCCGCACAATCATGGCCGCCGGCACATCGCGATACGGCCAGGAGTTATAGATCCGACCGAAAATCTCCTCGAGTCCCTCCTGGAATGCATAGTCGTCGGAAGAGCCACCCACTTTACAGAGCGCCACGAGGACGTCTGCAACCGGACCTTCGAGGACAAAGAAATCCAGAATATCCGACTCGGGATACGCCTCCTGGAATTCCTCCTTGGTCTTAGTCCCACCGGCGATGTAAAAATACCGCCGACCTCCGTCTTCGCATAACGCAATACTCAGCATGTACTTTCTCCTTCATTCCTTTTATACCACATTATTAAAAAATATCAAGTGATTCTTTCCGGACAAGGTTAAACCTTGTCTGCGCTTTCGATTTCTACTTTAAAAGTTAGCCATTCTGTTATGAAGTCCTTAAATGAGCTTATTGAGTGAAAATACCCTGGAAAAAAAGACATATTTAATATCTTACTTTCTGCTCTATCTCCTCCCGATAAATCTGGATAACTCGAATACATATAATCATTTAGATACTTTTCTGCCTGCACTAAATTCTGTATTCCTTTCTCCTTCCACTCTGGGTCTATAAGTTTTATTGGGTTCAAATTAATATATGCGAAAAGAAATTTTAAATAGGTATCCTTAGTAACATGTTGTGCTTTAAATGTCCCTTGAAATAATGATCCAGCTCTTTGATATTTCTTATTGAAATACATTGTGTACGCTGTTTGTAACTTTTGCATAAACAGACTTATACCTCCTTCTCTTGTCTCTCGTATTAATATATGGAAATGATTAGGCATTAAGGAATATGAACCAATACTAACCAATTCCTCTCCTCTCTCTTTTTGAAATATTTCTGACAAGGCTAAACCTTGTCTCAGATAGTCTCCTAAATCCACTCTGGTATCGCTATTACACAAATATAGAAGGACGAGAAAACGTAAATAATCATTATGATTATTAAAAATTTTTCTCTTGTCCGTTCCTCTATTATATAAATGGTAATATTCGTTTAAAGAAAATTCCATACTCCTTGTCATGAGTATATTATAAACAGCTGCATGTCGTTTGACAAGGTTAAACCTTGTCCGGGAAAAAAACGGACCGCTTGGTTTCACCCAAACGGCCCGCGAATCTTCGCCCGCACTACGTAGCAGGCCTCACGTCTGGCGGCTAGTCGCCGCCACCACCTCCCCCATCGCCGCCGCCGAAGTCACCAGAGGCACCACCGCCGCCTGAATCGCCGCCGCCGAAGAAGCTCGGTGACATGTCTGCCTGTGACGACGGATATGGCCCGTGAGTGAACGACGGCAGCAGCACGGCCGTCATCAGCGGATCATTCGCACTGACCACTCTCTGCAATTTCTCGCAGTAGTGCGAATCGCCAATCCGCACCTTCCTGTTACATTCGGAACATTTAATAAGAGCCAATCTCCCCTATCCTTTCGTTAAAGAACCGGCGAATTGCCGATCTGTATTTTTTTATATCACATCTCTATATTTTGTCAACAAAATAATTTAAAAAATATTTATGATAATATAGTTATATGTCATCTTTCGTCCACCTCCACACGCACTCCCACTATTCCCTACTCGACGGGCTTTCTAAGCTTGAAGACTTGGTAGACCTTGCAAAGAAGTTCAATATGCCAGCGCTTGCTATTACCGACCACGGCAATATGTACGGCGCCATAGAATTCTACAAACTTGCTAAAAAGGCTGGGATTAAACCCATTATAGGTGTAGAAGCCTACGTCGCCGAGCGTACAAGACACAACAAAGAGCATGGCGTAGACAATAAGCGCTACCACCTCATCCTATTAGCTAAAAATCTGAAGGGCTACAAGAACTTAATGAA
>CAYXDY010000042.1:0-5632 GCA_964463905.1 uncultured Candidatus Saccharibacteria bacterium | reverse complement strand
TTATATATCAACTCCCCAGGAGGGTCTGTCACCAGCACTATGGCTATAGTAGACACAATGAACCACGTCCGCCCAGACATATCTACCGTATGTGTAGGGCTGGCAGCTTCTGGCGGAGCCATAATCCTCTCAGCAGGTAAGAAAGGCAAGAGATTTATCCTCCCAAATGCTGAAGTCATGATTCATCAGCCTCTAGGTGGAGTAGAAGGCCAAGCCTCAGATATTGCTATCACTGCTAAGCACATCCTTAAGACCAGAGACAACCTCAACAAGCTTCTAGCCAAGAATACTGGCAAGACTCAAGCTCAAATAGAGAAAGACGTAGAAAGAGACTTCTTTATGGATGCCGAAGAAGCTAAGAAGTATGGAATAATCGACGAAATAGTCACTAAATCTAAGGCGCCAACTACAAAATAAGCCCTATTTATATATGAATATTAAACAATCCTTATATTGACATTAAGGGTCTTTTGTGCTATACTACAGCCGAATAGTCAGCACTCGATTAAGTAAGGGATTCCCCCTGAACAACAGAGTGCCCCCACAGGCCAGGAGGCCCAATGACTGCTGTCTCCCTAAAAACAGCAAAGGCGCTGTTTTCCGTTGCCGTCTTTACGTTCATTCTCGTCCCTATGGCGACAGCTGTGGTGATGAACGCCTTGAACTACCCCAACTTCCTGTCCGACACGACTGGGTTTTGGCTCACCATCACAGGCATCGCCGCCGTAATCGGTACTGGGTGCCTCTGGGGCGAAGCGCATGAGGAGGCAGAGAAGGAACTTGAATTGCCAGACAAGCGCCTCCTCGACCTCGAGAAGCGCGTCAAGCAGCTGGAGGACAAGCCCCACCTCAGGACGGTGGGCCGATGAACATCATCATCTGGACGTAACCATCGGGCGGGAGGCATCTCACGGCCTCCCGCCCAGAAGTACAATATCGTGAGTTATACCACCAAACGAACCCCGTTCTTTGGTGGTTTTGTTATTTATACATAAAAATCTCAGGCTACAATCACCAAATAAGTTTGACAATCTTTAAAATAAGGAATAATTTTATATAGGGAGGGACACATATGCGCAACTTGCTCATTGTCACATTTGTGACAATCGTCACAATCGTCGTGCTGGGACGAAACGGAACGCTCGATCGCGTTTTCGGCTTCTTCCTCGGCTAGGAGGTGGGAGGGGGTCGCACTTTGACCCCCAATCATCCAACCATCACCACCAACGAACCAAGTTCTTTGGTGGTTTTGTTATTTATACACGCTTATTTAATTCTCATTTTTTCATAATTAAAGCTTATTTTTTATAATATATTTAGCAATCCTTTAACTTGACATTAGAGTCTATTTGTGCTATACTACTGAGGACCTGTCAGCACTGGATTAAGTAAGGGAATTCCCCCTGAACAATATAGTGCCCCTACAAAGGAAAAACCCGTGAAGATTACCCGTACCCTGTTCTCCGTACTCGTCGTTCTCCTCGCCGTCATCGGAGCCACCGCCTGCGAGAAAGGACTCACAGGAGGTGGTGGTGCAGCCCAGCTGCGCGGCGCACCATCGAACCCAGCATTCGCATCCGCGACTGCAGAAGCCGACGCACGCCAGCTCAACAAGGCGACTCCCCAGTCCGTGGAGGAAAAGGACGAGAAGGTCATCTGCGGAACAGTCGCGTTGCTCCAGATGACTCGGCAGGTCGTGAGCGGTCTCTGGCGCGACCTCACAGTCGTCACCTTCAACGACGGGCGCAAAATCACCTTGCAAGGCCTGCCCGAGATCACTGTCACCAAGAACAAGATGTACGCGTTCGTTGTGAAGAAACAGCCACACACACGCGGACACTACGAACTGGTGAAGACATCGGCGGCGAATTCCTGCGGTTACGACAAGGCCAAATAATGGCCATGTCGGCGGGCGGGGGGGATCGCACGGCCTCCCGCCCGGAAATATAATATCGTGAGTCTACACCACCAACGAACCAAGTTCTTTGGTGGTTTTGTTATTTATACACATCTAGACATATCTCAATACATTTGGTATATTGATTATGTTGAATTTTACAAATTTATTACATCGGTTTGCAGGAATACCCCTTATATTATGAAGTTTCAAAGAGAAAATAGCGCTATATTTATCACAGTTTTTTCTAAAGAGTTTGCGGCCAAAGAATTAAAGCCGTAATATAATGGTCCGTTCTTGTAAGCAGAAACAAGCTTATGAGTACATTAACAATAATCATAATTAGTGCAATAGCACTTCTTTTGGGCGTTGGTGTCGGATATTACCTCCGACTTATCATTGCTTTAGGGAAGAGAAGAAGTATTGAGATAGACATCAAGCAGATGATGGTCGCCGCCAAAGAGGAGGCCCAGAAGATCGTCGATGATGCCAAGAAAATCTACGATACTAAAATAGCAGAATTAAAAGAGGAAGAGAGGGCCAAAGAACACGAGTTCAAAGAGACGGAGAAGAGACTCATCAAGAAAGATGAGTTCTTGGACGCGCGTCAGGTAGAAGTCAATCGCGAAGTAGACGAGATAAAAGAGAAAGTAGAAGAAATAAAAAAGATCCAAGAGAAGGTCACGAAAATGGCAGAAGATAAGAAAATTGAGCTTGAGCGCGTAGCTAAGCTCTCTGAAACAGAAGCCAAAGAAGAACTTCTGAAAGATATAGAGAAGAAATACGAGGAAGATATCTTAATAAAGATTCAGAAGCTAGAAAACAGCAACGAGGAAAAGCTAGACCGAAGAGCCAAGGACATATTGGCGACAAGCATCCAGCGCCTAGCTGCAAGTACTGCCTCTGACTTAATGACCACCATAGTCTCTATCCCCAACAATGAACTCAAAGGTAAGATTATCGGTAAAGAAGGCCGTAATATAAGGGCTTTCGAGCGTGCAGCCGGTGTAGAGCTTATAGTGGACGATACTCCGGGCTCTATCGTTATCTCCTCTTTCGACCCTATCCGCAGACAAGTCGCTCGATTGGCACTTGAGAACCTAATCCTCGACGGACGTATTCAACCAGCTAAGATTGAAGAGCTAGTAGAGAAAGCAAAGGAAGAAATTACTAAAATAATTAAAGAAAAAGGTGAGCAGGCAGTCTACGAGTGTGGAATATTCAACTTCGACCCTCGCATAGTAGCCATCATCGGTCGTCTATACTTCCGTACGAGTTACGGACAGAACGTACTTCAACACTCTATTGAGATGGCACACATTGCAGGAATGATTGCCGAGGAGCTCGGTGCAGATGTAGCTATAGCCAAGGCGGGAGCTCTCGTGCACGACATCGGTAAGGCTCTCGACCACGAAGTCCAGGGTACACATATCGAAATAGGTATGCGTATATTACAGAAGTTCGGAGCAGATGAGCGCATCATCACTGCAATGAAGAGCCACCACGAAGACTATCCGTACGAAACCATCGAGTCTATCATCGTTCAGACAGCCGACTCCATCTCTGGAGGCCGTCCTGGTGCTCGTAGAGACTCTGTAGAAAACTATCTTAAGAGATTACAGGAGCTAGAAGCACTAGTAAACGCCTTCCCTGCTGTTGAGAAGTCTTACGCTCTCCAAGCTGGACGTGAAATCCGCATATTCGTAACTCCTGAGAAGATATCTGATGCTGAAGCCAAGCTTATGGCCCGCGATGTAGCTATCAAAATAGAGCAAGAACTCAAATACCCAGGCGAAATCAAGGTCACCATGATCCGCGAGACTCGAATTATTGAGTACGCTCGCTAAAAAGACGGCTTTTGGCTACCCCTTGCGTCAAAAAACCCTTACTATATAATATATAGGTGTTGAATTATAAGGTTAATTGGTCGAGGGGATTATAAAAATAACTTTAAAAACTATGAATAAACAAGCATTAGCTGATTGGGTACATGGAAAGCTGGGTGGAACCAAAGTACAAGCTGAAGAAGTTGTAGACGGAATGTTTACTGCTATCTCAGACACTCTCAAGAAGGGTGGCGAGGTTTCAATTGCTGGCTTCGGAATCTTCTCTGTGAAGGCCCGCGCTGCTAGAATGGCTCGCAATCCAAAGACTGGAGAGCAAGTTAAAGTAGCCGCGAAGAAAGTTCCTAAGTTCCGACCTGCCAAGGCACTTAAGGATATGATCGCTTAATATTTTTATCTCGCGAGATATAAATAAATCAAAAAACACCCTTACGGGTGTTTTTTGATTAGCTAACTTACTTATAACTATTGAACTGAATGTCTTTCGGCAAATTTCATCTGATAATCAGGTATACCTAGTTTTAAACCATATGCTTCTGCTTCTTCATACTGATTCTTGTTGGTTCTATTAATTTCGAAAACTTTATTGCGAAAAATAATATAGTGGATATAGTCATTCTTAAAATCAGCATACCAACTACTCTTATGTTTATTATCTATAACTTCACTAATACGCTCTGCAATCTCCTTAGCTTCTGAAGCTTCTATCTCCACCTTATGGAGAACCCACTGTTTCACCCAAGGGGTCCGATGTTTCTCAGTAATTGGCTCTACTTTCGTAGAAGTTATCTTTACAGACTTAAACACAGAAGCATTTTCTAAGCTTTCTTCAATTATGGTCCCTGTAAATTTATCCATACTATTAATTAATTCTTAAGTTTATCAATTTTCTTTAAATTCTTTTTATTATCAGATTTCAATCGTCTTTCTATCTTCTTAATATCCTCCTCTATTGGTAGCTTTTCTGGAACAATCCCTCTGCTTAATAATGTTTTTCTGACACTTCTATTGTTAACTATATGCTCTTCTGAAATTGATTGCTCACTTAATAAATTTTTGCTTTTAGAATTAAAAATGGTAATTTCTGCTGCGAAATCCTTTGCTTTCAATAAGATAGTTGGCTGGAAATCTGCTAATGGCCTATTGTTGGGTATACCAAGCTTATTTTTCATTTCCTGAGTTGTCTTACCAAATAAGGCCTTGTCTCCCTTACTACGAATTAAAGCAAAATTCTTATCACTACCGGTTTGTTGATAAATAACTCCTGATAACTCCTTTTCAGTCTGTGTTAATTTCTGCCTTGCGACCAATCTTTCAAATTGCTGAATTCTTTTTTCAATTATTTCAAATTTTCTCGTCTGAAGAGCAAAATAGTTTTGAGCAAAGGCGACTTCTTCTTTTCGTGGATCACCATTTTGAGCTATCAAATAACAAGCATACCTAGTAAGCATAATGTCTGGAACCTCTTTTTGGGCTCCTTTTGGCATTTGTATCGTTTTCCCGACGTCGGCAAAATGATCTAGTGTATTGTGGCCCGTCACTTCACAGGCTGTTTTAGCTTTAGAGATCGCAGTTAAAAAATTGTCCCACTTTGTATAACCCAACAACTGCTGTAAATCACGTGCGAGCCAAAACTCCACTCCGTCTTCTGATTTATGGGAGTGTGATTCAAATCTATCTAAATTCGATTTAATTATTTCTGTCTTCATAAATTAATATTTCCTAATTACAGCCTTCAACTTAGCGATGACGTTGAGGCTATGCTCGGGATGTATTGCTGAGTAATTCGAGTTGGCGGGTTCAAGCCAGATTTTAGCTCCTTTAGAGCGGTAATACTTCATAGTGTACTCCCCGTCTACTTCAGCTATGACTATGTCCATATCCTTGGCCG
>CAYXDY010000041.1:0-5642 GCA_964463905.1 uncultured Candidatus Saccharibacteria bacterium | reverse complement strand
TCATATATTTGCTTTTGGTATGAAAAAAGAAGTTCGTGTCCATCTCATTTCTGTTCCCATTGCCCACCCACCGAATTCGCTTGCGCCCGCAGGGCGGATTTCAAATTCTCGCCACCATGCGCGCCTTCGGCGCGCCCGCATTTTTCGCTCACCCCCGACCAAGTTTCGAATTGTGACCTTACCGGGAATCGAACCCGGATTACAGCCTTGAAAAGGCCGTGTCCTAACCGTTAGACGATAAGGCCATGAAACTATTTATCTATACTATAATATTTCCCCTAAAACTGCAAAATTTTTAAACGCCTCAGCCGTTGAGCCGTTTATTGACATCTCTTCCCGAGGGTTCATAATAACCCTATGCTTGAATCAGGAATTCCCGGCGATAATAGAAAATATATTACCGTGGCAGAGAACGCTGTACGGGGCGATGCGGCTAGGGCAGAGGAGCTACGAGCTTTTCAAGATGGAGTTCTTTCTATTGCACTATTTACTAATCACCCAGCTTTAAAGGACATAGATGTCCGGAAGCTCACCGAAATAGACAAATATATTTTTGAAAAAGAGAACCTCACTTTAGCAGATATAGAAAAACAAGAAAGTGTAATCTTGAACGCTACCGAAATAGAAAGAGCAGTGAGAGTATATAATCAAATTCAATCAGGCAAGGTGGCCGGAATGCCATGGGAAGATATGCAAGCTTTTGCGAGAATTAAAACAGGCAATCTTAAGCGAGCCGAAATAAAGAGGGAGTTAGACAGCCTCACAGCGAAATATGAAGCAGTAAAAGACTCTATAAAGCTCTTGGAGTATCTCAAGTCGACAGTGCAGAAGCACTAGCTACTTGGTGTGTATTGCAAGATATATATCTTCTAGAGCCCGGACGGCGTCGCCGGCGGCTATGTTGTTCTGGTGGTAGAGCACGTCGGTGCAGTCGCCTGCAGCCCAGATGCCCTCTACTTCAGTTTTTTGAGTTTTAGGATCAATCTTTATTCTTCCTATAGGGTCTAGTGGCAAGATGTCTTTAACGAAATCAGTATTAGGAATCTGGCCTATTTCTACGAATATACCAGCGACAGCGAGCTCCTTAATCTCGCTAGTCTTAGCGTCTTTGTAGATTAATCCACTTACGAATTTATCTCCCTTTATCTCTAACATCTCGGCATTGTTTATCACACTCATCTTTGGATGCTTGGTGACTTTCTCTACCGTAATCTCATCTGCGCGGAATGTCTCGCCTCTGTTGATAAGAGTCACAGATTTACAATACGCCAGGAGCTGAGCCGCTGTCTCAAAGCCGGCATTACCTCCGCCTATTACAGCCACATCCATGTCAGCAAATATTGGTCCATCACAAGACGCACAGTAGGTGAGGCCCTTGTGTTCTAGCCGGTCGGCATTCTTGGCTTCAAGCTTACGGCGTCCGCTACCACTAGCTACTAGGATTGTTTTGGTCTCGTATTCAGCGCCACTCTCTGTAACCACAGAGAAGAGGCTGGACTCACTATTTGCTTTCTTATGTATCTTGGTAACCTTTTCGCCTTCTTTAGCTTCTAGACTTACACCCACATTGGCCATTACATGGTCCTTGAAACCCTTGGCTAAGTCAGCTCCAGAGATAGAAGGGGTGCCTATCCAGTTGTATATTTGCTCGGAGACGACGCTCTGTCCGCCCCATTCAGCAGTGATGAATAAAGTCTTAAGTCTCTTGCGCGCAGCGTAAACAGCAGCAGCTGTGCCAGCTGGCCCACCACCGATAATAATTAAATCGTAAGTCATATGATTCATAATAGCATAAAACGACAATACCCAGCAAAATGCTGGGTATTGTGTAAGTTACATATGGTTATTTATCAAATTTAACAGTAGAAATGATTTGCTTAATAATTTCATTATTTACCGAATTAGCTGTTGGGTTGAGTAACATTACCTGCATATTCTTTTTATTTTTTATGGGTAAGAGATTCAATGCATATACTGGTCCTCGAACACTAAATGATTCATCTTCAGAGTTGCCCCGTCTGTGGTTGAGATATATTTCATAACCATCTATACCATTTAGGTTAGTAAATTTTATTTTTCTGTTTTCACTAGGACAACCAGTTGACCATTCTTGGCCATCACTAGCGCAATACGACATGGAACGATCGAAAGCAATTTCTTCAAAAATATTTGAGTCGTTAGAAGAATAGTCAAAAAGTGAAATAAGAAAAATTTTATTTTCTGGGGTAGTTAATTCAAAGCTGTCTGCATAGTCCTTGAATTCCATGGTGTAATCCGCCGGATATTTAAACTCAAATCCGTAGACATCACTTTTAAAAGTCTGCCAGGCGACTGTCTCTACTTCTGTTTCTAAGACGGGCTCGTTCACGACTTGTTCTGATTCCTTGTTAAATCCATAGTAAAAGACAGCAGCCAAGATAATTACTATGACCGCTATGTAGATTTTATTGTTCATTTAATTAATAGATTATTGAATAATTTTCTATTTCTTATTTCTTCGTAGAAATGCTGGGACAGCGCTCCAGTCGTCACCATCATCTTCAATTATTATTTCTTCTACCTCAGCTTTCTTCTCTGGTTTCTTGAAGAATTCGCTATTATTAGAATTGTTTGCATTGTTGTTCTGAATAGTGTTGTGTATCTCTTTCTTAATCATCGGAGCATTTTCTTCTTTAAGAAGAGGAGCTGTTTGAGTAGCTGAACCAGAGAAGAGGCTCTTGCGAGGAGGCACTTCAGAAGCGAATGATGTAGCGATGACTGTAACTTTGAGCTCGCCCTTTTTCAGCTTCTCATCGCGAATAGTACCGAAGATAACCTTGGCATCCTTGTCTATACTCTCTGTGATAATCTTGGCTGCTTCCTGGATTTCGTGGATAGTGATGTCGTCGCCACCAGAGATAGCGAAGAGTACACCCTTGGCACCGTTGATAGAGACCTCAAGTAGAGGGGAATTGATAGCCTGGAGAGCTGCTTGCTCAGCACGCTTCTCACCTGAGGCAAGGCCTATACCCATAAGAGCAGATCCAGCGTCAGACATAATAGCTCTAATGTCGGCGAAGTCCACGTTGATGACTCCAGGAGTAGTTATAAGGTCAGAAATACCCTCAACAGCCTGGCGAAGCACGTCGTCGCAAGAGGCGAAAGCGTCTTTGAAATTAGTATTCTTGTCGGCGAGCTGTATGAGCTTGTCGTTAGGAATAGTTATTATTGCATCCACTTCCTTGGCGAGCTCTTCGATGCCTTTTTCTGCTATACGAGCTCTGTGCTGACCTTCAAAGAAGAATGGCTTGGTAGTTACAGCGATAGTGAGTATGCCTTGTTCGCGAGCAGCACGGGCAACGATAGGTGCTGCACCTGTACCTGTGCCTCCACCCATTCCACAAGCGATGAATATCATATCTGCGCCCTTCACCACATCTTGTATCTCACTTTTTGTTTCTTCGGCTGCCTTCTTTCCTATTTCAGGATTCATTCCAGCACCTAAGCCTTTGGTGAGGTTCTTTCCAATGTGGATTTTCTTTTCTGCTAGTGAGTGATGT
Source organism: uncultured Candidatus Saccharibacteria bacterium (assembly GCA_964463905.1). Taxonomy (GTDB): domain Bacteria; phylum Patescibacteriota; class Minisyncoccia; order Phycocordibacterales; family UBA9973; genus UBA9973. Next base: position 2,103 of record CAYXDY010000041.1, on the reverse strand, counting down.
AGGTCTTGAGTGTCGGTGTTCATACAAATAAAAGACACCCCTTTAACCTTGGAGTTAATCATATGGTTTACTGCATTCTTACCCGAACCACCTATTCCGATGACCATTATTCTAGCGAAGGTTTCTATTTCCTGGTTTACTTTTGGCATAATGTGTTTAATTGATGATTTAACTAGTATAAAAGAATACTACCACTGAAGCCATAAAAAGCAAATTTGACATTTTTGCTATAAGTTATGATCTATAAGTCATTAGTCTGCCTGTTACGGCATCAGCTGTTTCATGCTTGATTTTATTGACTTTTTAAGGTCTTTAAATATTCCCCAGATGGAGCCTTCTTGAATATGTTCTCCCTCACCGTCAGACATTATAAGCCCTAATGCGGTAAACCACTCTGGATTACGTAGCTTCGTTTTTGCGGTACCGAAGAAGTCGCTAGTACCTATCGACGATGGTAGCTTAAGGGTAGATTTCGAGAAATCTACCAACCCAGAAATGTTGGAACCACCTCCAGTGAATATAATTCCTGCAGGTAGGAGCTCATTTCTTTTTATTTTCTTTAAATGGTTTTCAATTAACTCAAATATATCTCCAAGACGAGCTTCTATAATTTCCTCTAACTTTTTCTTCGGGTGTTCTTCGGTGAGATTGCCTATTTTTAATAGTTCAGCTTTTTCTAGGGGAATACGTAGGCCAAGAGCTATGTCGTTGGTTATATCGGCACCACCGATAGAAAATGTGTGCAGAGATACGAGAAGTCCGTTTTCGAAAACAGCCAGCGAGAGACTCTCAGCACCAATGTTGACTAGAGCACAGCCTACTATCTTCTGTCTCCCAGTGAGAGCCACAGTACTGTCGGCCAATATGCCAGGGGATACATCAATAGCCTCTACTCCAGCCTCAGCCACTACAGCAAGCAAGTCTTCTAGATGCTGGGCAGAGTAGGTGGAGAGGATGGCCTTGATTTCAAGCTTGTTGCCACGCATACCTTCAAGTCTTCCTTGAACTTCTTGTCCGTCTAGCTTATAGGATATGGGGGAGATATGGATTACCTTTTTGTTGTTTAAATTCAGGTTGTTTTCACTTTTTTCGAGAGCCTTGGATATGTCTAGATTTGTGACTTCACCGTCAGCTTTGGATATTATGACTTCTCCTAGACTAGGAACACCACGAAGGCTCACTCCAGAAGCCGCAACGAAAGCACGTTTAATTTTAATGCCAGATGTTTTCTCAGCGTTTTCTACCGCTATTCGCACACTCTCTGCAGCGTCGGCAAAGTGGCTGACGTACCCATGACGGAGACCCCTGGTCTCAGCCTCGCCAATACCAATTATCCTAGGATTTTTTTCTCCTTTGATGAATTCTCCTACCACCACTCTTGTGGTGGCTGACCCTACGTCTATTCCCACTGATATGTTTCTTGCCATATTTTTTGTAGTAAAATTCTTCCGCTTCTTCCATTCTACTACTATGTTGCATTCCTTTCAAATGAAGCATTCCGTGGATAACTAAAAAGAGCATTAGCTCGGAGTATTTTTTCCCGAAATTTGTCTCTGCATTTTCAGACTGCTCCTTGATGAGAGTGGGGCAGAGGATGAGCTCGCCGGAGATGGGCGTAAGCGCAAAAGACAAGACGTTGGTCGGCTTGTCTTTCTTGCGAAATCTTTTATTGATAGCGTGAGAAGTCTTCTTATCTACAAGGGCAATAGAGAGAGAATAGTCCTTGCCTAAGATGTCGTTCTTAACCTTCTCGAACATTTTATTTAATCTTTCCAAGTTTCTTGAGAACTTCTATTTCCTTACGGCGGGCCATCCTTTTGAGGGCACTTTTCTTTACTTTAAGTTTAGATTCGGCACGGACATTGTATCTGCCAGCCTTAACCTTGTGGATTATGCCAGACTCCTGTATTTTGCGGGAAAAACGACGCAAAACACTTGCGTTGTTCTCGTTCGGGTTCTTCTCTACGATGATTACTGTTTTAGCCATATGTAAGCTATAGATTATCATATAAAATAAAAAAAGCAATAATATAGTGAGACTCAGGGATAAAATTGACTTTTAGCTACAAAAAGCTAAGATTGTTTTATATGAATCAAGCAGGA
>CAYXDY010000040.1:0-5712 GCA_964463905.1 uncultured Candidatus Saccharibacteria bacterium | reverse complement strand
GCGTGCCACATTACCGATTTTGGAAATAGGTTCGGACTTGGTACAATAGACACACAGTGTTTATATTATTATAAATAAGTAAAAATATAATTTATGGCCAATCAACAATTGTTTGACTATGTGAAGGCGCAATTAAGTCAAGGGCATACTAAAGAAGCAATAAAGAGTGAATTGTTAAGAGTAGGTTGGCAGGAGTGGGATGTAAATGAAGCGTTAGGCTTGCCCAATGCTATGCCAACCCCAACCCCTTTAACACCATTACCACCATCACCATCAACAAGAACAGCTTTTGCTTCTAGTGGTCTTAGACAGTTGGACCCGAAGGCTGTTTGGTTATTTTTCTTAGGTTCTTCAAGCTGGTTTACATTTATGTTTATCTGGGTTTGGCTTGGAATATTCGGAACAGGCGTAGAAGGTATGGACTCGGATGAAGTTATGGGCTATTTGTTTAAAACAATAGCGTTTGTTGTCGTACTTGTGTTGGTCACTTCTTTTGTTTGGGCTAAGCTCAAGTATCATTTTTATCGTTATGAGTTAACTGACGCTGGTTTCCGTAAAGAGCTTGGCATTATTTCTAAAAAGTACGTGACAATCCCATACGATCGTATTCAGAATGTAGATATATATCGAGGCCTATTATCTCGTATTCTCGGGCTGTCTGATCTCAATATTCAAACAGCCGGAATGAGTATGGGTGTTGGTTCTGGAGGTGGTGGGTCAGAGGGAAGGCTACCAGCATTATCCAGAGGTGTCGCCGAACAACTCCGCGATGAGCTAATTGCCAGATCTCGACAATCTAAAGGACAGGGACTTTAATTTAACCCGATTTTAATATCTCCAGGTATTGTGGTACAATACAAATATTGTATAAGAAAATCGCAGAACAATCTGAGAGATTTTCTAAACTCTTAACACGTAAATATGTTTTGGTCTTTTTTCTTATTTTTACTGGTTATTTTTTAATTGGCCGTTCAGCTTTTTTGTTTGACTCAGTTTCAGGGTTTACCTCTTTAGTTTGGGCACCAACCGGTATCTCTATTGTAATTTTATATTTATTTGGTTTGCGTTTTAGCCCAGCTATATTGCTAGGAGCAATCTTAATAAATCTATCCATCGGCGCTTCTTTGTTTGTTTCATTAGGTATCGCACTTAGTATTACGCTCGAAGCATTTATTGCTGTTCATGTGCTTAGAATGTTTGCCTTCGACCCATCATTGTCACGCACCAGAGATGTTCTTATCTTGGTGGTCCCAGCTATATTTTTCAGCACATTGGCCGGATCTCTCGTTGGTATTATTACACTCCATTTAGGAGGTGTAATTGAGGCTGATATTTATTTTAGTACTTGGATTGCCTGGTGGGTTCGAGATATGATGGGGGCTTTGGTGTTCACGCCGATGGTCATGGTTTGGTTTGCGCCTATTAAAGAAGTAATTAAAACTATAATTAGCTTAATAAAAAAAGTAGAAGTGGTGGCGGTGTTCTCATTTTTAATTTTTATTAATTTTGTTATCTTCTTTTCAATCTCAGGAGAATTTTGGACTAATAGCTCATTCCCGTATTTGATTTTCGTTCCGCTTATCTGGATCGCCCTTCGAATGGGGCAGAGAGGGTCTGTCACAGCTATTTTCGCAACTTCTGTAATTGCGATTTATAGTACTGCTACAGGCAGTGGACCCTTTGTCGAAGATACCCTGCATCAGAGTTTTATAACACTTAATATTTTTATGGGTACAGTGTCTCTCACGATGATGATTCTATCCACTACAGTGCTTGAGAGATCTGTGGCTCTTGAGACCCTTAAATTAGAAGACAAGAAGCTCGCCCAAGAACGCGCCAGATTGGATGCAGTATTTTTGTCTATTGGTGAAGGCTTGGTGGTGACTGATAAGGACGGCAGAATAACTATGGTTAATAGGGCTTTTGAGGATATGTTGGGCTGGAGTAGAGAAGAGGCAATAGGCAAAATTTTTGTTGACATGGTTTACACAGAAGAAGCAAATGGAATTCAAGTTCTAGCTGAAGAAAAGCATTTATCTCGAATTCTTTCGGGTGCTGAGACTAATGACGAAGGTGTTATTCGTGGGCATTATTTTATTCGCAAGGATGGAAGCAAATTCCCAGTTAGTATTATTACAAATAAGATAAATGATATTTATCTAGAAGGTACAGTACAGGTGTTTCGTGATATTACGAAAGAGCAAGAAATAGACAAAGCTAAGACTGAGTTCGTGTCATTGGCTTCGCATCAGCTCCGTACCCCGGCCACTAACATGAAATGGTTTTTAGAAATGCTTCTTACTGGAGAGGTGGGAGAGCTGAATCCAAAGCAGAAGGAATACTTCGAAGAAGTTCATAAAAATAACAAAAGAATGATTGTGCTTATAAACACTATTCTCAATGTGTCTCGTATTGAGCTCGGTATATTTGAGGTTGCTCCTGTTAAGACTGACATACCAACACTCGTCAAGGCAGTATTAGGAGAATACGAAAATCACATCACAGAAAGACAGCTTAAGGTATCTGAGCTTTATGCAGACAATTTACCCAAAATAGTGCTTGACCCCAAACTGGTACGCATCGTACTTCATAATCTCTTATCCAATGCAATAAAATACACCCCACTTAAGGGTAGAATAAATCTTGGAGTTCAAATTAAAAACAAAGGAGACAATGTGAGCGGCCAATTAATAAAAAAGCAAAGTCTGGTGGTGTCCATAGAAGATAGTGGCTACGGCATACCGTCAAATCAGCAAGATAAAATATTCACCCGTCTTTTCCGAGCTGACAATGTAAGGAAGAAAGATACAGATGGTACGGGGTTAGGATTGTATTTAGCTAAGATGATTGTGGAGCATACCAAAGGCCTGTTGTGGTACCAATCCACGCTAAATAAAGGGAGCACTTTTTATCTATCTTTGCCTACTGAGGGGATGAAGCAACGTTCGGGTATCAAGGAGCTGACCGTGGGTTCTCCTGAACAAACAGGGTAAACACAGGGTATTTTTGTAGTTGATTTAATATTAATTTAATAGTACAATTAAGCAAATGACCAAGACAAACACAAAGGGTGACAAAGAAAAGAAGGTCTGGACTATTGCCATCGTGGAGGACGAAGCTTCTCAGCGTAAGGCTCTTTCTGAGAAATTTACTCGTGAGGGCTTTAATGTACTAGAAGCGAGAGATGGAGAAGCTGGTTTTAAGCTAGTGACGAAAGAGCACCCAGATATAATACTTCTTGATATCATGATGCCAGAGATGGATGGGCTTACTATGATGAAAAAGCTTCGCAAGTCTAGCAAGTGGGGGAAGAGTGTGCCTGTGATTCTACTCACCAACCTAAGCGCCGACAATGACGAAATAATCCAAAGAATTTCTGAAGATGAGCCATCTTACTATTTACTCAAAGCCAACTGGTCTATCGGAGATGTGGTGGAGAAGGTGAACGAACGCCTTTCTCGTTAAGTTTTTTAAAATGGAAGTTGATTTTTAAGGCCAAACAGGCTAAAGTTTTTTTGAACGTTCACCCCTAGCGTAAGGAGCATACCATGGATTGGGAGAAGAGGGTAATACAGCTCGTCGATGTCCGGTACCGCCAGTGGCTGCAGGCAATGGTGGCAGCCGGTGAAATGCCCGCCTCCGTTCTGGAGGTTCGGCCCGTTCATCCAATGGTCGATCCGCCACTTGTGGGGGCAGAGACTGAGCAGAGACGTGTCCAGGCGGCCGTGGGGGCCTGGAAGCCCCCCGTGGACCGCCATCGTCAGGAGCGAAAGGAGGCATCAATCAAGTCGTGAAGGTTTAGCCTTCACACATCGCGCCGGCGGGGATCAACATCCCCCCGGCGCGAAAATACGTCTGGTGGTTTTCCTGTAATTTTTCATATATAATAAATTTATGACATTTTCAGAAGATATTTTGGCACGAGTAATAGTTTTTATTTTAGGTGTTTGCGGATTCTTCGTAGCATTCCATATTTATAAAAAGAAAAGAGGCAATCAACCCCTAGTTTGTCCTATTCGTTTCGATTGTCATACCGTGGTGCACAGTAACTACGCTAAGTTTTTTGGTATTCCGGTAGAAATTCTCGGAATGCTTTATTATTTATCTATAATTGTGGGTTATTTATTCTTAATATTTTCCCCAGCAGCCCTATCTGACAATTTTATTGTAGCCCTTATAGTTCTTTCTCTGATAGCTTTTCTTTTCTCGGCTTATCTAATTGGAGTTCAGATCTTCATTCTTAAGAAGGGGTGCTCTTGGTGCATAGTTTCAGCATTTATTTGTTTAGCTATATTCTTGGTAACTGTTTTTGCTTATGATGTAATGAGTATTTGGCAAGGATTAATTTAATAGGATTGATGAATAATGAAACGAAAACATTTAAGCAATTTTGGTCACTTTCTAAGGATGAGATAATTACTGAGCTCAAGACCAATGAAAATGGCCTAGGTGAAAAAGAAGTCAAAGACAGACTCATTGTTTATGGCAGCAACACCTTTCACTCAAAAGAAAAGGTAAATATATTTTCACTTTTCTTTAAGCAATTTATTAGTCCACTTATATTTCTTTTAGTAGGGGCTAGCTTGCTCACCGCTTTCTTGGGAGAGTGGATAGATACTGGAGTTATTGCCTTTGCAGTGTTACTCAATGTTTGTCTTGGTTTCTATCATGAATACAATGCAGAAAACACCTTAGAAAAACTGAAAACATATATAAAAGACCGGACTAAGGTAGTCCGCTCTGGAATAGAGCAGGAGATAGACTCCGCACTCCTTGTCCCTGGTGATATTATTAAGCTTGCCTACGGCTCTCGCATACCAGCAGATGCCAGAATTATACATACCAACAATTTCCGCGTGGACGAAGCTATTCTCACAGGAGAAGCTCTACCAATAGAGAAGATTACAGAAGTCGTGCCTGTGTCTGCTGTGGTCGCAGACAGGAAAAATATTGCCCACGCGGGCACGCTGGTGGTGCAAGGATTTGCCACAGCGATAGTGTGCGCCACTGGTAACAATACAGAAATAGGGCAGATTGCTGGCATTGTGTCAGAGACAACTAGAGTAAAGACCCCACTTCAAAAGGGTGTCGACAAGCTGGCATGGCTAATATTTATCGTTGTTATCGTTATTGTTGTAGGTATTTTTGTTCTTGGGATTTCTCGGGGCGAGCCGATGCTACCTATGCTGCTTCTGTCTGTGGCGGTGGCCGTAGGTGCTGTGCCGGAGTCCCTCCCTATTGCTCTAACTGTGATTTTAGCCATCGGATCTTTACGCATAGCACAGAAGCGAGGAATAATTCGCAAACTCACTGCGGCCGAAACACTCGGCTCCACTACTCTTATTATGACAGACAAGACAGGCACGCTTACTCTTGCGGATATGCAGCTTGTAGGTATTCATACTAAAGATTCCGTACTCAGCTCTGAAAAATTTGACAATCCAGATGGAACATTTACCGAAGAGCAAAAGAAGCTTCTGGGATTATCTTTATTAAATGTCGATGTGTCTATCGAGAATCCAGATGCCCCCAAATCTGATTGGGTCTTCAAAGGGCGGCCTTTTGAGGTAAATATTGCTAAAGCTTGTCGACTACACAACATATCTTTAGATTCTATTCTCTCGTCTGTGTCTAGCTTGGTTCTACCATTTAATTCCACAAATAAGTTTTCAGTAGCAGAGGGTGATGGTGTGTATGTAGTAATGGGTGCAC
>CAYXDY010000039.1:0-5758 GCA_964463905.1 uncultured Candidatus Saccharibacteria bacterium | reverse complement strand
AGATTTCTTCAATACGAGGAAGACCTGTGGTGATGTCTGTTCCGGCCACACCTCCAGCGTGGAATGTACGAAGTGTAAGCTGAGTACCAGGCTCACCGATAGCTTGAGCAGCGATGATTCCTACTGCTTCACCTAGGTCTACCAAGTGGTTACGCCCGAGATCAAGACCGTAACACATCTGACACAATCCATGAACTGTCTTACAAGTAAGAGGAGAACGTACGAATACTTGCTCGTAGCCCTTGCCTTCTATGTCATAAGCATCTTCTTTAGTAACCAAGAATCCGCGCTTGTACTCCACAACACCTTCACTGTTTTTAAGATCAGCTGCTAGCACACGTCCGCGAATATTCTTTGATAGTGGAATTTCGATACCTAAGATATTTTCTTTTGAAACCATCTTGCCTTCTTTAGTGCCACAGTCTTCTTCGGTTATAACCACGTCTTGAGCAACGTCTACAAGTCTTCTTGTAAGGTAACCCGCTTTAGCTGTGTTAAGAGCTGTGTCAGACGCACCCTTACGAGCTCCGTGAGTAGTAACGAAGTATTCAATAGGAGAAAGTCCTTCTTGGTACGCAGGAATAATTGGGAATTCCAAAGTCTTACCTTGGTTGTTCTGGATAAGTCCTTTCATTCCTGTCATTTGCACCAATGATGTCATAGTTCCTCTTGCGCCTGAGGTAAATAGGTCATATGTAGAGCCATTCTTATCTAGGGTTCCTGGAAGAATTTTCTCTAGATCTTTCTTAACATGAGTCCAGATTTCTATAACCTTCTGGTATCTTTCATCTTCAGAAAGAAGACCATCCTTCCATTGAGAAACTACTTCTTCTTCTAATTTTCTACCCTCGGCAATAATCTTCGGCTTCTCGGCAGGAACCTTAACGTTGTCGAGGCCCCAAGTTGTACCGGAGACGGTAGAATATTTAAATCCAAAGGCTTTTATTTTATCAAGGATGGGTGGCGTAGCGTCTACACCGTAATGCATTATGAGTTCATCTACCAGAGAAGAGATTCTCTTCTGGGTCATTTCTTCGCTTACATAAGCAAAATCGTTTGGAAGAATGCTGTTAAATAGAAGTTTACCGACAGTGGTGTCGAAGACTGTTTCTCCAAATTTCCTATACTTAGGAGTGTCAGTAGCCAAGACTTTAATCTTCGCTCGTAATGAGACAATGCCGTACTCATAAGCAGTGATGGCAGTGTTTGGACTTGAGAAATATTTCCCTTCACCAAGCTCTCCATCAGAATTCTTGGTCATCCAGTAACTCCCAAGCACCATATCTTTAGATGGGTGCACTATTGGGTCACCGTTTTGAGGCTTGAGTAAGTTCTTGTTGGCAGCCATAAGCTCCTTGGCTTCTCTCTGAGCTTCATCAAGAAGTGGTACGTATACGGCCATCTGGTCTCCGTCGAAGTCGGCGTTGAAAGCAGAACATACGAGTGGGTGCACCTGTATAGCATTACCTTCAATCAAAATTGGGTTGAAAGCTTGAATACCAAGACGGTGCAATGTAGGCGCACGGTTTAGAAGCACGTACTTACCAGCAATAACCTCTTCTAGCATTGCCCAGACTTCTGAAGTTCTTTCTTCAATTAATTTGTTAGCTCCACGAATGTTAAATGCTAATTCTGCTTGAAGAATCTTAGAAATAACGAATGGGCGGAAAAGTTCCAAAGCCATGTGCTTCGGAAGTCCACACTGGTTGAGCTTAAGCTGAGGTCCAACAACGATAACAGAACGTCCAGAGTAGTCCACACGCTTACCTAGAAGGTTCTGTCGGAACAGACCTTGCTTGGACTTAAGATTGTCTGAGAGAGACTTAAGAGGCCTCTTTTGTGACTGACTCATTGCAGCTCCATCATTCTGCTTAGCGATAGAGTTATCTATAAGAGCATCCACTGCTTCTTGGATTATTCTCTTTTCGTTTCTAAGGATAACATCAGGGGCATTTATTTCCTTAAGCTTCTTGAGACGGTTATTTCTATTGATAACACGTCGGTAAAGGTCGTTGAGATCTGAAGTCGCATGACGTCCACCGTCTAGCGCCACCATCGGGCGAAGCACTGGAGGTATAACTGGGATTACAGTTAGGAACATCCATTCAGGACGGATATCAGCGTAAGTCATAGCACGAATAAGAGAGAGACGCTTCTGAAGCTTCTCCTTCTCTACTGCACTCGCCTTCTCAATCATAGTCTCGGTGTGAGCCTTCAATTTATTAAGATCTAAATTCTTGAAGATAGAATATATTGCTTCTGCTCCAATGTTTGCCTCAAAACAAGTACCATACTTAAGAGAGTAATGATGGAAGGAAATTTCGTTTAGCACCTTACCTTCATATATCTCACCAATTTCCTTTTTAGTTACAGAAAGAAGGCCTTTCAGCTTCTCACGAGTTTCATCATCCGCAGAATTCTTGAGCTTAGCCTTGTATTCTTTATCTAAGTTTTCGATAACATTTTTCTTTTCCTCTTCGTGAACCTTGGTGATAATGTACCCAGCGAAGTAGATAACCTTCTCTAGGTCAGATACAGAGATGTTGAGAAGAATACTCATTCTAGAAGGGACACCACGAAGGAACCAAATGTGTGAGACCGGCGTAGAGAGCTCAATGTGCCCCATTCTTTCACGGCGAACGATAGAGCGAGTAACCTCAACTCCACATTTCTCACAGATAATATCCTTGTAGCGGATTCTTCGATACTTTCCGCAGTAACACTCATAGTCCTTTTCTGGACCGAAGATTTTCTCGTCGAATAAACCACCTCGCTCACTACGACCTGTTCGGTAGTTTATTGTCTCAGGCTTGGTCACCTCTCCGAAGGACCATTCCTTTATTTGCTCTGGGCTTGCTAGCCTAAGCGTTATTTGATCGAATTCAGTTGTATTTAGAGTTTTCATATTTATTTTATTTATGATTATTAATTATCTTTCTCTAAACCACTGTCGACTGTTTTCTTCAAATTCAAACTCACATCTAGGGCAAGTCCGCGCAAGTAATTGAGCAAGACGTTGAAAGATGCTGGAGAATTTGGTGGTCTAATAATTTCGTTTTTAATAATTGAATCGAATGTAGCAGAACGTCCTCCGATGTCGTCGGACTTGATGGTAAGCATTTCGCGTAGAGTATATGCGGCGCCGTATCCTTCGAGGGCCCAGACTTCCATTTCTCCGAATCTCTGACCTCCGCCTTGAGCCTTACCTCCAAGTGGTTGCTGTGTGATGAGTGAGTAGGGACCAATAGAACGCATGTGAATCTTGTCTTCCACCATGTGGTGCAGTTTGAGCATGTACATATAACCCACTGCTACATCCTGCTCGAAAGGCTCACCTGTTCGGCCGTCAAATAGCTTAAGCTTGCCACTCTCAGGGAAGCCAGCTTCCTTAAGCTCGCCTCTGATTTCATCGTGAGTAGCTCCGAGGAATGGAGGCACTATTGCCTGATAACCTAAAGTGTTGGCAGCCATACCAAGATGCATTTCTAAAATCTGTCCCAAATTCATACGAGAAGGGACGCCGAGTGGTGAGAGAATTATGTCGATAGGCGTACCATCTGCAGCATATGGCATATCTTCTTCTGGAAGAATTGTCGAGATAACACCCTTGTTTCCGTGGCGTCCAGATAGCTTGTCTCCAACAGAGATGTTTCTTATCTGAGCAACTTCAATAACTATCTTCTTAATAATTCCTGCTTCGAGTGTGTGACCAAGGTCTCTTGAGAAGATCTTTACACCTATAATTCTTCCACGCTTGCCGTGCTCCATGCGAAGTGAAGTATCCTTCACATCTCTTGCCTTCTCAGCAAAGATTGAGCGAAGAAGTCTTTCTTCTGGAGTAAGCTCTGTCTCACCCTTTGGGGTAATCTTACCTACCAAGATATCGTTCTCACGAACTTCTGCTCCTATTCTCACCACACCGTCTTCGTCTAGGTCCTTAAGCTTAAGTTCTCCGACGTTTGGAATATCACGAGTAGTAATCTCAGGTCCAAGCTTGGTGTCACGAACCACGCACACGAACTCTTCTACGTAAACAGAAGTAAATGTGCTTTTCTTAACCAATCGCTCAGAAACTATGATAGCGTCTTCGTAGTTGGATCCAGACCATGACAAGAAAGCGATGCGAATATTTTGCCCAATAGATATCTGTCCGTTTACTGTACTGGAAGTATCTGCTAGGACATCTCCCTTTTTTACCTTATCCCCCACATTTACTGCGCCACGCTGATGGAATACGGAGAAGTTGTTGTTACGTAGGAAATTAATCAATGTGTAAGTCTTGTCTTTCTTACCAGAAACTACTATCTTCTTAGCGTCCACATATGAGACAACACCGTCTTCTTCTGCTATAACCAAGCGTCCAGAATCCAGAGATGCTAATTCTTCGATACCGGTAGCCACAAGCGGAGCTTCAGGAAGTACGCAAGGTACGGCCTGCTTCTGCATGTTTGATCCCATGAGTGCTCTGTTGGCGTCGTTGTGTTCTAGGAAAGGAATCATAGAGGTAGCTAATGAGAAAGCCTGGTTGGCAGCTACGTCAATGAAATCTACCTCTTCGCGAGAGATAGTTCCTGGTTCAGTCTTCACACGTGCAGCTACTTTCTCTTGTGAGATTTTGCCATCTTTATCATAAGGAATACCAGCGTGAGCAATGTTGTACTTCTCTTCTTCAAGCGCGTTTAGGTACACCACTTCGCCAGTGATCTTGCCTTTGTTTACTTTAATATATGGAGTCTCAATTATTCCGAAGTCATTAATCTTGGCATAAGTAGAAAGGTGGAGGATAAGACCAATGTTCGGACCTTCTGGGGTATGTATAGGACACACTCTTCCGTAATGAGAAGGGTGCACGTCACGAACCTCAAGACCTGCTCTTTCACGAGTGAGTCCGCCGGGCCCAAGCGCAGAGAGAGTGCGCAGATGCTCCATCTCGTAAAGCACGTTTTCTTGCGCCATAAACTGTGATAGCTGGTTGGTGGTGAAGAATTCCTTGATACGTGCCTGTAGAGGTCTCTGGTTTATTATCTGGATTGGCATCGCAGTATCTACGTCTATGATAGACATACGGTCCTGGATGTTTCTCTTGATCTGCATCATACCTGTGCGGATTTTCTGCTGAAGAATTTCTCCTACGAAGCGTACTCGTCTCTGCCCGAGGTGGTCGATATCGTCGGCCTGAGATCCTGGGGTAGAATTAAGAGCGACAATATTACCTATAACAGTCATTAAGTCTTCTTTAGAAATTGTACGTCTAGCCATTTCGCCACCGTCCATAGGCTTACCGAAACGCTGGTTGAATCGGAAACGTCCTACTGGAGATAAATCATAACGCTCTGAGGTGAAAAGTGAATCAATAAACTCTTTAGCATTGTCTGCTGTAGCCATGTCTCCATCACGAAGTCTCTTGTAGATATCTACATAAGCTTCGTCTAGAGTCTTGGCAGGATCCTTGGCAAGACAAGCCTTTAGAACCTCTACTACTTCTATCTTACCTGCTGCGTCTAGCATGCTAGCGTCTGTGGTATATCCCATTGCTCGCAAGAGTGCTGTGGCTGGAAACTTGCGCTTCTTGTCTATTCTTATGTATATAGCTCCGTCTGGGTCTGACTCTACTTCAATCCATACTCCACGAGCTGGGATTATCTTGGCGCCGAAGAATCTCTTACCCTTGATTTCAGAATCGGTGAAAAAGACTCCGAAAGATCGGGCTAACTGAGGGACTATTACACGCTCAACTCCATTGATGATAAATGTTCCG
>CAYXDY010000038.1:0-5997 GCA_964463905.1 uncultured Candidatus Saccharibacteria bacterium | reverse complement strand
ACCTGCAAAGAGATCCCATGAACGAAAGAAAACAGACATTTGTAACCGAGGAGGATTCGCTGGTAGAACTTTAAAAGAAACAACTCTTAAACAGGGTGGATCATCAAGAAAAATAGACGCAGCATCTCCTATATTCATAGTCGCTTGATTGGTACGTCCCTTAGAGCTATTGAGCAAAAATATTAATTGCTCTAATTGCTGAGAAATATATTGCCCATAGGTATAATCCTCCTTTTCTTCCTTCGTGTCTGTAATCAAATATTCATATGCATATGAATTGATTTTCTCTTCACTCGTTGGTGCACCAAAACCCAAATGCTCAGGCACTGATACAGCAAGCGGCTTTGTCCAAGGTTCTTCAATGACACCCACAAGATAATCAAGCTGTTTTCTTATTTGCCCTACATAAGAACCTCTTTTCACTCGATATTTATAACCATTTCTCAAACAACACCACATTGCATCTCTCCAAGCATTTTCAATATTTCTTGCTCTAATAACATTTTCCTCAAATAACATTTTTCTCACCTTCCTTTTTTTTAATTTCCTTTTTCAGCTTTTAAAGAACTTCTTTTCTATAAAAAGATATTTTAGGAGAGAAGGTGCCCACATTGATGCTTCCACGGGAAGAGTATCTCTGGTCGGTAGTTGATGCTGTGACCTCTACATTGTTGGAGCTTTCCAAGTAATCATTGAGATAGATGAAATAATTCTTGCCATAGCCAGAAGCTGCTTGTTCGTTGGAATAGTCCTTTCTCCAGGTATAAGCCATATTTTTAGGATTTACCATAGAAGAGCCAGATATTATTTCTGGCATAGCCACTACCTTGATCTCGCTATCAAGCACTGGCAAGGCTTTACCTTTATAAAAGGGTGGCACATAAGAATCCATAGCCTCCCAGAGCATGGTGAGGTGTGATGGGCGAACCGTTATCCTCTTCTCCACTGTCCCTGCGGGGAGATATATTGTTGCCACAATGCGAGTATCTGTGCCTGCATCCCCTACCTTAGTAGAGAACGATTTCTGCCCAGTCTCTGAGATAATTCTTGCTCCATTTACTGACCAAGCTATGATAACTGTATCCAGATTGGATAAGAAGCTGCTCAACGTAACTGTTATGTCTTGATTTGGGGCTGGGTTTTCCGGCGAGACTTTTATAGATATACTCGCAGATGATGTTTGAGCAGAAGCTACCGGAGCAGTTAATACTCCTAATAAAATAAGTATCGCTAATAATAGCTTAAGATGCATAAATTCATTATATATCAATTCAATACTTTAATAAACACTATTTATTCTCAATTTCTCTGGATTCTAGCTCCATCTTCGCTTTTCTATTAGAGAGTATTTGTGAAGGGTCTGAAGTTATTATCTGGTCTTCGGTATAAGAAGAAATAACCTTAATAGCCACGTGTTTGAGCCCGGCGAAGAATATACCCTCCCCCACTCCAGACTCTAGGAGAAGATACTTCTCCTCGTCTGTGAGGTTGAAGGTCTTCTGTAATACATCAATAGTGGTCGGTGATTGTTTAAGAAGTAGCTGGATAGAAGAGTTGGTGACGATAGGCACACCGTAAGGAGACTTCATAAAGTCAGCTGCGTCTTGGGTGATGGTGGCTAGTCCTAGATAGTATTTTCGGCCTCTTTTGGCTATTGAGTATAGGAATGAAGCTGTGTCTTCTGATTTCATCATCCACCAAGCCTCGTCCACCACTAGTAACCTTTTCTTTAGGTTCTTGCGTACAGCGTTCCAGATGTAGTGCATTATGATGTACATAGCAACAGGCTTGAGCTCATCTTCCATGTCTCGCACTGAGAAGACTACAAATTTCTTATTTATATCCACATTACTAGGTCTGTTGAGGAACGTAGCCCAGGACCCACGAGTATATTTGGCAAGTCTAGCCACCAAGGAGTCACTCCCATCCATACCCGAGAGGACCATCTCAAAGTCGGAGAGAAGCGGGGGCTCTATGTTGGAGAAATCAGAAGTCGGGGTGATGTCCTTTATAGCATAAGTCTCAGATATGGCTCGGTCTACCATTGAGTCTTCTTCTGGAGTAAGACCTCCAAGCATTAGACGAAAGAGCCCAACCAAGTTTATGATGTTGGAGCGGAGTACATCTTCAGCCGTCTCGTCTTCTCTTGGGATAGGTAGGTCAAAGGGGTTGATATGGTGGTCTGAAGATAAAGAGATGTTGAAGTATCTACCCCCAACTGCTTCCGAAAGGAATTCGTATTCCTTCTCAGGGTCTATTACCAAGACGTCTATGTCAAACATTAATGAACGCAATATCTCTAGCTTAGTGGCATAACTCTTACCAGAGCCAGACTTGGCGAAGGTGACGGAGTTGTAGTTTTCTAGCGAAAATCTATCAAATATCACCATACTAGAGTTGTGTCTGTTGATACCATAGAGTATGCCTTTGTCAGATGTAAGGTCAAAGGATACAAATGGGAAGATACTAGAGAGTGGCTCAGAATTCAGCTTTTGGTGAATGTTTAAGATATCTGTATTTATAGGTATAACACTCTTAAAACCATCTTCTTGTTGGAAGAGAGCCGGCTTGATGTAGATGAGCTTACTCTCCAGCATAGACTTTATCTCATTTTCTACCTTAAATAGCTCTAATTCACTATCTGCATAAATAGTTATATAAATTCCAACCTCAAACATCTTCTCCTGAGCTTGAATTAGGTTATCACGAAGACCTTCTAAATCTTGGTAGGCTGTGTCGAGCATTGGGTCGCGCACCATACCTCGAGCTTCTCTAGTAGATATTTGACTCTGAACTTCAGCCACCTTCTTCTGGAATTGTCTAAGGATTATTGAAGTGTCTATGGGGTGCACGAAAATAGATATATCGAAGATTTTGTCCAAATTGATAATCGGAGAGAACCAGTTGTCGGTGAGGAATCTAGGATAAGAAATAATAAAGAAGGTGCGAGCTATTTTGTCTCCGAGGTTTATAGACTTAGCTTCAATCTTAAGAGCTGAAGGAGCTATGATATCTTGAAGCTCCAAATTGGCCTTGTCGTATATCTCATCTGGGAGCACCGCCAGCACCGACGCTCTAGCCTCTCCGCCTGTGGAGTTTTTACCATCTCTTCCTAATAATTTATCTATGATTCCCATATTGATTAGCTTTCTAGCTTGTTAACTTATAGCTCGCTAGCTTACTGATTATATCCTAAATAACTAAGAAGCTATAAGCTATTAGCTAGTTCAATTTTCCCTTCCACTTCTCCAGGATTGAAAACTTTATAAAACACTTCGACTATTTCTTCTGTTTCTAGCTGAGCAGTCTTGATACCGCATCTAGCTAGACCTTGCTGAATAACCCCTACTCTTTCTTCGAGCTGAGACCTCTTCTCTTCGAAGTCTACTTGCTCTGCCACCTTACGTTCTTGTGCATTCCCTCTCGACAAAATCTTATCCAAAAAACCACTACTTTGCTGTAAGCCACTAGCAGTGTAAGGCACAACCACGAAGAAGCTCTTGGTCATTATGCTTACATTTTCGGTGAAATTCCTTATGAAATCTATGTATTCTTTAGTCTGAAGCTTAAGTAAAGGCTCTGTTTGAACCTTCATTCTATTCTCCAGCAAGAGTAAGTATGGTCTGATGTCTAGCTTTCTAGACTGAGCAGAGATTTGGATTTCGAAATCCAGGGTGTTTAAGAAGTTTTGGAATTGCATAATAGTTGCCCTCTGTTCATCGGAAGACTTTAAAGACAAGTTTACAGAATTCGCTAGCACAATAGCCCGCAAGTCGCCGTTTTTCAACACCACGATACCATCGCGTATTTCCTTAATAGGGACAAATTCTTGGGTTGCTTTCGCATTTAATGACATAATGTTTTAGCTTGCTAGCTTGTTAGCTGACTAGTTTATTATAACTGAATTTTTTTCTTTAAGCTAAAAGCTATCAGTTATAAGCTATAAGCTGTTTTAATTACTTATCCCGGCGTAACTGCTCTCCCCCTTTACTCAAATCAAGCACATCCAAGCTCCAAGCTAAGTCTCGGAGCTTGCTTTGTGTTAATCTCGGCTCTCTGTCTCTCATGTCCATCACAGGAGTAGACGCAGCCTCTTGTCTACCCTTGGACTGATTCCTTCTTCTCTGCCAGATGTAGAGCTTGCTCCCAGCGGCGTACTTAATACTTGATTCAAGCATATTGATAAATGGCTTGTTGTTGGGGCGATAATAGGCTAACGCCCAGCTGAATGCAGCTACTGCGGCTATCGGTATAAAGCCGATCATAAAACCAAGAAGCCTAAAGAGCACGAAGCATATCCCTGCTCCCCCAGCTAGATACACAAATTGCCGAAAGGTAAATGGCCCGAAAATCTTGTCTTCTATGTCTAAAAATTGTGGAACTTTGAATTGCATGTATAGGCGTTAGGCAACTAGGCTTTAGGCTCTAGCTGAGATATTAATTTGTTTAACATTTTCATTACTTCTTCTAATAAAGAGTCTACCTTATTATAATCCAATTTATTGTATTTTGGTAATTTTTTTGCAATTATAATCTAGGTTTCTAGTTCTGCCCCAGAAGCAAAAGCAATTAATAGGAACCTTCTGAACTCTACATCACCACTTCGCATTTTTCCTTCTGCTATGTTGGATGGTATGGAAATAGAAGCTCTTCTAACCTGAGATGTTATCCCATAAATTTCTTCTCTTGGGAATTTTTCAGTTAATTCATAAACAGAAATTACTAATTCAATAGATTTTTGCCAAACCATTAAATCCTTATATGTTTTCATGGATTAAATTTGCTAAGGCCTAAAGCCTAGAGCCTAGAGCCTATTCGGGTATCTCCCGATACGGGTCAATACTAGGTAATTTGTTAGCACTATTTACTTTCGCGCCCTGCAATGTGTGATCGGTGGTTTGGACTTTAGTTTGGGCTGGGGCGTTAAACTTGTTGGACAATCCAGACCCTAGCTCCATAGCATCTATTTTCGGTGGAGTTGTGGTGCTGACTGGAGGATTTATTGTAGGGTTTACTATTTTTACTGGGGTTGCCGGAGTTACTGGAGCTTGTCTGTCTATCTTAATATTCAA
Source organism: uncultured Candidatus Saccharibacteria bacterium (assembly GCA_964463905.1). GTDB lineage: Bacteria > Patescibacteriota > Minisyncoccia > Phycocordibacterales > UBA9973 > UBA9973. The sequence goes on along the minus strand of CAYXDY010000038.1, from coordinate 925 downwards.
TATTGAGTTAGGTCCTTTTTCTTGTTTCTTATCTTCTCTTGGAATTTTGACTTCCATCTTAACTCTTATTGGCTTGAGGACTGTCTCATTTATCTCCATACCTATCTTGTTGGCCAAGTCGGTATTTATCCCTACCTTCTTACCTATCATATCTATAAACTGGTCTGACTTTATCTCGCCCGTTAGAACCATGGTGGATACTTCTTCTAATGATTGTATCTGTATCATATTGAGCCCATGCTTCTCCGATATTCGGTATAAGTTGTCGTAATAATTGGTTTCTATTATAGAGTCTTTGATCTCCTTCGGTAGTTTATCAAATCTGGCATCAAGTTCTGACTCTACCCGCTCTCTTCCCTCTTCTGTTTTAGCGTCTCTTTCTTCTTCTTGCATTGAAGCCTCTAGCTCTCTAGTTTCTTTCAGGTTATTGTCATAAGCCTCTGTGACCTGCATTATGACTGGGCGGAGAATAGAGTTCCTGAGGTCTTGGAGCATTATCTCTAGGGTGTCTCTTGGAATCTTGATATCCTTGGTCAGATTCTCTTCGTATTCCATCATATGGATTATGCCGAGAAGCACCAGGACTGTCTCACTGGCGAGAGTCTTGGACTGCTCTTCATTAAGGGCATACTTAATACTGAGTTTCTTGAGCTTCTCCACCCATTCCATAGAAGAAAACATCTTCTGGGCATCAGCTGGAAGTCTAGAGTAATATAGGGCGATATTCTTTTGTAATTCTTCTGGATTCATCCTGTAGTGAATTTTTAATTTGTTAAATTTTTCGATTTGTATAAGTAATCTTTTATTCTTCTTTTTATCAATCTATTACCTTGGGTTGTTTTTAGATATTTTTCTCTTCGTTTCGCATCACTTTCTTCTTTACAAGCCTCGTAATATATTATAACCCATTTCCCATATCTTTTGG
>CAYXDY010000037.1:5432-6168 GCA_964463905.1 uncultured Candidatus Saccharibacteria bacterium | reverse complement strand
TTTGCATTTTGTTTCACGTGAAACTATTTTACCAAATTAACCTTGTTTTTCATTTAACCCTTATTCTATAAGGTATTTGGGACATTTTTGTATTAAAAGACAGTTTTTATATATGTCCGTTATAAACAATACTAACAGACTTATCCACAGTTTTATGAAATATGTCTTTATTTAGGTGAATAACTGGAAGATTATATTAAGGACATTTTTTTTGTGCGGCGTAGGAGAATCGAACTCCTGTCTCATCCTTGGCAAGGACGTGTTCTACCACTAAACCAACACCGCAGGTAAAAAGCTTTTGTATTATATTATTTTATTGATACTTATGCAACGCTTAAATTAGCTTATAAAATAAGCATTATTTGCCAATAGATTTAATATGGTGTAAACTATTTATATTATTACAAATAATTAAGCGCCCGTAGCTTAACGGATAAAGTTCTGGTCTTCGGAACCAGCGATGGGGGTTCGATTCCCTCCGGGCGCACAAAGTATGGGATACTTTGTGCGAGACGGAGCGCGACGGCGCGAGTCCGGGTCGGGGAAGTTTTCAGCAGAAAACTATTCCTGACCACAAAACATCATGAACTTAGAAGCACAAAATTTAATAAATAAAGTGCCCAAAGAAGTTACACATGTAACAGACACCTTGGAGAAGGGTGGTTTCGAGGCGTATCTGGTAGGAGGGTGTGTTCGAGATCTTGTTCTAAGTAGAGAGCCTAAGGACTGGGACGTT
>CAYXDY010000037.1:0-5422 GCA_964463905.1 uncultured Candidatus Saccharibacteria bacterium | reverse complement strand
GTTACTACTAATGCTACGCCCGAGCAGATAATTGCGCTTTTTGAGAAGACTGTATACGAAAACACCTTCGGAACTGTGGCTGTATGTGTTCCATATGAAACACAAGATGGGGGTGTGCCACGTGAAACACCTGAATATATGGTTGTAGAGGTTACTCCCTACCGAGTTGAGACAGAATATAGCGATTTCCGTCATCCAGACCAGGTCAAATTTAGCGATACAATCGACGAGGACCTTAAGAGACGTGATTTCACTATAAACTCCATGGCCTTGAACAAAAACGTTCTAATGGACATATACGGCGGTATAAAGGACATCAAGGACAAGACCGTCCGAGCAGTGGGGGATGCCGACGAGAGATTTAATGAAGATGCCCTTCGTATGCTTCGGGCAGTACGCTTTGCTGTGCAGTTGGATTTCTCAATTTCACACGAAACATCTGAAAGTATTATTAAGAATGCCGACTTGATTAAGAATATTTCGCAAGAGAGAATGCGTGATGAATTTACAAAAATAATTCTTTCTAAGAATCCATCAGTTGGAATTGTGATGTTGCAGAAGTTTGGTTTGCTGAAGCATATTGTTCCAGAGTTAGAAGAGGGAATAGGTTGTGTGCAGGGTGGGGCACACATATACGATGTTTGGGAACATTTACTGATGGCTCTTCAACATGCCACCGATAAGGACTGGCCACTTGAGATTAGATTAGCTGCTTTGTTCCACGATATCGGCAAGCCTCGTTCTAGGCGACCTGGAGAAAAGAAGGCTTACACCTTTTACGGTCACGAAGTCATTGGTGCACGAATGGCGAAGAAGATAATGGAACGGTTAAAGTTTACCAAGAAGGAGACAGAGCTGGTGGAGAAATTGGTCCGCACTCATATGTTCTTCTCCGACACAGAGCAGATAACTCTCTCGGCGGTAAGAAGAATAATTGCCAAAGTTGGCAAAGAAAATATTTGGCTACTGATGAACATTAGAGAATGTGACAGAGTGGGCATGAAGAAGAAAGAAGCTCCATATCGATTGCGCAAGTATTTCGCGATGATTGAGCAAGCTCTCCGCGATCCGATATCCGTCGGCCAGCTGAAAGTGGATGGAGAATATTTAATTAAAAATTTAGGAATAAAACCAGGTCCAAGAATGGGCTGGATGCTCCACGCATTACTCGAAGAGGTGATAGAAGACCCAGAGAAGAATACTGAAGAATATTTGTCTGGCCGGGTAAAAGAATTGGATTCTTTGAACGATAAAGAATTAAAAGCATTGGGCGTACAAGGCAAAGAGAAGAAGGAAGAGCTAGAAGATAAAGAGATAGAGGGATTACATTCCAAGCACGGAGTGAGAAGGTAAAATGCAGGTTTGCGTCCTGTCTTAATTAAACTTACAATAATAATATGCCTAATGAAGGATTCGAAACACCTAAAGTAGTAGAGAATAGAGATGTCTCTCTGGGAGATTTAAAAGCTGGTATATTGGATAGTGTCGACACAGAAGTACGACCGACTATCATGGACTTCCATTGGTTGCAGGAGGGGGCAACTGAAGAAGATTTTCTTAAATGGATTGAGCGAGAGATAGACATTGACGCTGAGCTTATTGAGGAAGACGGCAAGTCTCCCGAGTCTGCCTTGGCTTATAGTAATCTAAATCAGGCTTATCAGCAGGCAAAATTTTTCTTAGAAAAAACACTGAAGTATGACCCGAAGGAGGTGGCTGTGGGGCCCAAGTCTATTGCTTCTAAAAAGGATCTTTTTGAATTGTTATCAAAGACGGTCTTGGCTAAGGGTGTGGTGGGTATGAGCCGAGCTATTTTGTATTGTCGCTTAGCCAAGGCAACTATTGCCTTTCATGAGACATTCAAACACGATGCACTTGAGCTTAAAACCATGACTTCAGAGTTTGAAAAAGCTTTAGTGGATTCTGTGGGCAAGGGGACACCTCTCATCTTCGTTGGAAACGATGAAGAAGGCACCCGGTTTTATTCTGCTAAGGACACGAATATATCCGGGGTGATATTTTCAAGAGGTAAAGATATGCAGAGTGTTGCGCTTAGGTTCCTAAACCGCCCAGAATCCAATGCTAAAGCTGCATTAAAGGATGGAATTGCTTCTCGTTTTTTCTTGGAGAAAGATGATGCAAAGAAATTGATTCCGATAATTACTCAATGGCTAAAAGAAAACATGAAAGTCGGAATAGTGAATATGGAGAATCAGAGCTTCTTTACAGAAGAAGAAATGGAGAAATTTACAATCTCTCTCGAGAAAACAGTTCCAGATAATGGTTTTAATATAAAAAACGAAAGTCCTAATGCGGCTTCTGGCAAAGAGTTCCAAGTTTTTAAACTTACAGGAATTTTAAAACAGATACCTAATTCAAGCGCTGAAAGTAATTCACAGCACGCCCGCCAATTTGAAATGCAGTTTGTTGTACCAGGAAACGCCAACGAAAAAGGTGCAATGGATCACAGCATATACACTGTCGCCAAATTGGTCGCAGCGCGGACTCGCTTAGACGGAGGGTGCCCAGAGGAGGCCTTTATGGAGTTCGTCCAGGATGCTCATGAAAAATCCAGAAAACCAGTTGAGTCAATCATTCACTATCTAACAGAATATCCGAGTCCAGATGAAGCCAGAATAGCAAAAATCAAAAAGCAGAATGGCAAGTTTCTTTTTGTATCTAGGTCAGTATATGAACGCTGGCAGAATTTCGGCTTCGTGGATTCTAAATTTGTTAAAGAGATGGAGGGCGGAACAGAAGATTAGACCTTTCTTCTTCTGATAATTATTAGTAAAACCAAAACCACATCAATCACTATGATGGAGACCGGGTAGAGCCAGGTGGTGACAGATAGGCTCTCTGTAGCTAGTATCGCGAGGATGTATGCAGGGAGAGCAACGATGAATCCTGGCAGATTTTCTTCATATGGCTTTTTGTAAGCCTTGCGCAGTGTTGGAATTATGGCAATTACGTCCGAGATAGAGACGAGGATTATTGCATAGAGAGGGTTGCTAGTCATCCACCACAATATTCCTCCCACGAGTCCACCAATCAATGCCCACCAATCATACTTGTCGTATTCTACATGCTTTTGCCTGAATCCAATGAAAGCTATTGTGAGACAAGCCAATACGTTGGTTCCCAATACCCACGCTCCAGCGCCCGCATCAGAGACGACGACTGCCGGAAGGGCTATAGCATTGAGTACTCCCCATACCAGCCAAGTGAAGGCATGAGGCTTCGTCTGCCCCTTATATATTCCCCAGAAGTAGAAAAGAAAGCTACTTAAATGGATAAGAGCTCCTATACTACCAAGAATTATTTTATAGTCTTCCATAAATTTATTTGGCTTGTTTAGTTTTTTCTAGTATGTCTCTTGGTAATAATTTGAAAGCTTGTTCGAGTTTTGTTTTTCCTGTGTTTACAATTAGGATTTTTGCATTCTTCGGTATTTCTTTTTTCATTTGTAAAAACATAGCTAATCCAGCTATTCCTGAGTATTCACATTCAATATTTTGCGTCATTGCTATATTGTATGCTTCCTCTATATATTTTTCTTCAACCAAATTTACCCCTGATCCATTTCCGCAAAATCCCGCGTATTTATAAAACTGAATCCATTGTTCGTCGAAATGGACGAAGGGCAAGTGAGGGGAGTAGAGTTTCTGTGCTTTGGTTTTAGGATTGTTAGTGGTTGCCCCAATGAAGTTACATTTTCTAAGAGTTTTCACATCTCCTTTAAATCTTGGGTCGTGAGTTTCCGTCGAGACTTCTTTCTTGTTAACATTTAAAATGTTTTCATAGAGATTTCCTGTGCCAAACGGAATAAAACAATATTCTGGAGAGCTGTTTATTATTTCATAACTTAACCAATCATAAAATCGGGTCGCAGGATCGAGTGCCTGGTTGGATGTAATATCAAAACCGTTTGGGTTATTAGTAAGAGCTAGAATGTCACGAAACTGAAGAGGGGCCTTGCTTAAATTGGTTTCATAAATTTCACAGCCTATGGCACGAAGTGAGGCTAGGATATTTTGGTCTGTATTTGAGTCTACTAGAACTTTTAAATTGGGTAGGTTGTATTTTTTGAGTTGAGTTTGTATTGCGAAGGACGCAGACCCGGATGAAATTATCGACATTGATGGTAGTGGGCCTTTAATTTGGCCTCTTTTCTTCGCTAATAGAAAATCTCTATAGGTGACTATTATTTCCCAGGCCATTCTGTCTTTGTGGGTTCCGGTAGGGTTTTTGCTCTCGTCTTTTAACCAGACGTTCGAAAATCCTTCGACTTGAATTTTTATGGTAGGAGTTGCTGGGAACTTTGGGTCGTCAGCAGGGAACTCTGGTTTAGTAGGGTTATTTTCTGAAGCAATGTGGATAGATTTCAGTATTTCCTCCTCTTTTGCACTCAAGTTGAGCATATCCCTATTCTAGTAAATTACTTACTAATAGCAAGGTCTCGCGGGCAGAAGCACAAGTAATTATTTATTTTTTATAGATTTCTCCCATACGAAATCAAAAAAGTTTTTCATTGTTTTTGCATAATTTTTATTTTCAACAATGAATGCAAAGAATTCTTTTCCACCAGAAAATACCGTGACCTTGTCGTCGTGGATAATAATGGTATTAGTGAAATCTAAATCGAGCGGGGCAAGGCGAAGTTCAGCCAAGTCTTTTAAGTACGAGGGCTTCTCGTGCTCCGTCCAGATCATTTTTGTCTGTATATCTTTCGTTGCTCTTTCGTCTGCCCAGAAGCGAATATACTTTTCGTCAAAAATTGCAAAAATTTCGGGTGAAATCAAACCTCGAATAATTTTCTCTTTACTCTGCAGGGATTCAAGCGCTGCACTTTTTAACCCCTCAGCGTCTTCATAAAATCGCACAGATGCGGGTCTTAACTTGGGTGCATACATGGATTCTAGCTCTGCTGATATTTCATCTATTTGAGATTCAGTTCTTTTTAATTCAAGTTGCTTTCTTTTTATAAAATCTTTCAGTCTTTCTGGAGGCTCCATTGTGTAGTGGTGGCTGTAACTTTTACCAGATTTATTGGCCAGCCCCTTCTCTAGAAGGGAATTTAGTAGGTGATAACAGAGAGATCTTTTCAACCCAGCCTTCTTAGCAATAGCATTAGCCAAGCTGGAGCCTAAGGTTAAGCCGGCAATATAAACCTTTGTTTCATTTGGAGAGAGGCCAACTTTCTCTAAAATAGTGTGAATTGTGCTCATATTGTTGTCAATAAATTGTTAACAATATTACTATAATATGTTGTTTAATCTTTGTCAATGTAATACTATTATTGTCAAGTTGTTCCTAACAGAAAAGAGGTAATAATGGAGTTGTTTGCTCCGAGTTTTGGTCAGGTGCTTGGTTTTATGCTTGTTCTTGGGCTCGTGTGCTCATTTCTAATGGGCGGGGGGTG
>CAYXDY010000036.1:3840-6259 GCA_964463905.1 uncultured Candidatus Saccharibacteria bacterium | reverse complement strand
ATTTGTAATTCTAATAGATGGTGGCTCCGCTTCAGCCTCAGAGATAGTGGCTGGTGCTCTCCGTGATCATGGGAAGGCTATCCTCGTGGGAGGCCAGAGTTATGGTAAGGGCTCAGTGCAAGAGGTAGTTAAGGTGACTCCGGACACCTTGCTTAAGATAACTGTAGCTAAGTGGCTCACGCCTAATGGCAATTTGATAGAGAAGGTAGGCCTTACCCCAGACCACATCGTCAAATACACAGCGAAAGATGCGGAGGCAGACAGAGACCCACAATTAGACAAAGCAGTCGAACTGCTGTTGCAGTAATTTTTCAATTATCAATTTAACAATTTACAATCAATCATTAATATTTAAACATTGAAATTAAATGAAAATTACAAAATTAAAAACTGAAAATTATTTTATATGAAGATAATATTCCTTAAAGATGTACCGAGAGTAGGGAAGAGACACGATATCAAGGAGATAAACGATGGCTATGCTATGAACTTCCTCTTCCCACGCAAGCTTGCTGAGCCAGCGACGGCTAAAGCTGTGGCGGAATTAGAAAGGAGGAAGAAAAATATTGAAGTAGAGAGGGAAGTACAAGATGACCTTCTGTCTAAGAACTTAGAAGAAATCAAAGGCAAGATAGTGCACATGGAAGGCAAAGCCAATAAAAAAGGCTCACTATTCAAATCTATCCACAAGAAAGAAATAGCGGAAGCGATGCACAAAGAGCATCATGCTGATATAGAAGAAGAGTTCATAGTCCTAGATAAACCAATCAAAGAAATTGGCGAATTTGAGATTCCTATTTCTATTAAAGGCAAGACATCGAGTTTTAAATTAGTTGTAACTAAAGTATAAATTATGGAAGAACTCATAAAAGAAGCCAAAAATATAATAGATTTAAGATATGAAAAAAATAAGCACACCGTAGGTGCTGCCATAAAAACGAAATCAGGAAAAATATATACTGGTATCTGCATAAATGTGCAAAAGGTAGATATCTGTTCAGAATGGACAGCTGTCGGCAAAGCATTTTCTGAAGGAGAACACGATGTAGTGCTTAGTGTCGCTATAAAAAAATATGAAGATGGTAGCTATAAAATACTACCTCCGTGTGGTCTATGTAGAGAACTTTATGTAACCTACGCTCCGGGCGCAGAAATAATAATTTCGGAGGACACGAAAGTCAAAGCTTCGGACCTTTTACCTCACGCTTGGAAGAAAAAAATAAAATAAAAAATCCCCGTAATGGGGATTTTTTATTTGAGTTAGATTACGTTAACTACTTTCTTGACTGAAGTCTGTCCGTTGAAGGAGGTCTTACGGCGAGAGCCGAACTTGACCTTACCTTCTTTGAGGGCAAATATAGTGTGGTCCTTGGCCATCTTTACGTTAGTACCAGCCATTATCACAGATCCTCTCTGGCGGATGATTATAGAGCCTGCTTGAGCGCTGGCGCCGTCTGCTAGCTTAGTACCTAAGTACTTTGGATTTGAGTCTCTTAAATTTTTGGCGGTTCCGCCGGCTTTCCTATGTGCCATATTGTTGTTATCAAATTAAATGCTAAAATAAACTTGTAAAAGGAGTATAACTAATATTATGGAAAAAATCAAGCATTTTGTAACAAGCGAGCAGGGGAAAGACATATTGATAGTAACCATCATTATATTGGTGGGTCTGGGGTCATTTGGCCTAGGTAGACTATCCAAGAATCCCCCTAAGGAAGCCCTTAAAATAGAGTATAGTGGCGAGGAGCTCTCAGGTAGTGCTCTAGAGTCCTTGAACGCCCTAAAGGCTCCAAATACAGCCACAAATGGCCCAAATAGTGCTACTAGTACCCAGGGTCATAAAGTCTTTGCCTCCAGCCGGGGGAGTAAGTACTATCCAGTAGGCTGTAGCGCTGGGAGCTCGCTTAGCCAAGCTAATAGAATCTATTTTGACAGCAGAGAAGCCGCCGAAGCTGCGGGCTACACATTATCTAGTTCTTGTCGCTAATTTACATAAGCCTTATTTAGCTTTGTTTATAGTTTAGGGAAGTGGTATATAGAATATAGGTACGTGTCGCACAATATATGTTTGTGGTAGTACCTATATAATACTTATAAGGGGAGTAAGGGATTCGGATAAGCTGTCATCTTACTTATTAGCGACTCAAGCGTCCTCATGTTTATAATTTTCATATTGCTTGAGAGAACTCGAATTTTTTTATTAGTGTATGAATCTAACTCCTCTTGCGTAAACGAACCTCCAATAACCACAAAAAAGAGCTTTTCGTTAAATCCGGTATATTTACGAAGTTTTGCATTTATATTCGTCTGTAAGGTATGCATGGTATCTGTACCGAACACATCAATCCCTATGTTGCCAGTTGGCGAGTAAATGAAAAAATCTACAGGACAAAAAGCGGTAAAGACCTTATTGCTCAAA
>CAYXDY010000036.1:3176-3830 GCA_964463905.1 uncultured Candidatus Saccharibacteria bacterium | reverse complement strand
TTTTGTTAAATCAAATATTTTTTCAGTATGGACAAAAACTTCACCAAATTTATTCTTCAATATATTCTCTAGCTCTAATTCTATTTTTCGCCCATTTTTATTTACTTTATGTGCAATGGCAGACCTAAACTTACCCTTACCAAAATGAGTATCTTTATATCCTAATTCGGCTCGTAATTTCTCTAAGCCTCCGAAATTCCTCTCTATAAGCTTTTTTGATGGTAAATAATCAATACCATTAATCTCTTGAGATAAGGGAAGTCTCCCCTGCTCAACAAGAAAACGCTCAAACCCTTCTTTGATTTTTTCTGATGTCCATAATATTTTCATTGGATTATTTTTAATAGCTAACCGTAGGTCCTGCAGTATCTATCACAGTAGGCTGACCATCGCGTAAGTTTTGCATGGTTTCTACAAATGGTCTCCAGAAAAGTTCTACCCAGATATCATTCCAAAGATATGTAACAGGGTCCTTAAAGTAGTCCACCCAGAGACTACGCCCCACTCCCCCTACATATTCGAAGTTTTCTTCACCAGTAGGGCTTTCGGCCACAGATTTGACACTTATATTGAAATAGCTCAAGACCAAGAGCACAACTACCCCCAACAACAAAACTCCGAGTATGCTGATGCCTCTTTTTGTGTTATTTAAAT
>CAYXDY010000036.1:1476-3166 GCA_964463905.1 uncultured Candidatus Saccharibacteria bacterium | reverse complement strand
TTATTGAAGCACGCTTCCAAAAAAATCTTTAAACCAAGCGATAGCTCCAGATATCGTAATCCCAAAATATTTCATTAAAAGAAGAGCAATAATAATTATAATAATTAGTTGTAGAAATCCTGCTTGATTATTCGTGTGTTTCTTCATATATTAATTATAATTTAGATTTTATATGGTGGCAAATAATATAATGCGTCTAAGTAAGCATTGGTCGGGGCTACAGGCATAGTATATGTCTTGCCCCCACAAGCCACTGATGGCCTAGATGTAATCTTAACAGCCGAAGAAGCATACAAGGACACGTGCAAATGAGGCCCGGTGCTATGACCAGTGTTGCCACTGTAGCCCACGATGTCTCCTCGCTTCACAGATTCCCCTGCTTGAGATTTTATTAAGGATAAATGTCCAAAGGCGCTAGATAGGCCATTGTTGTACTCAATGAAAACATATTTTCCTAATGATGCATTCGGGCAAGTTAGGTCTGTATCTCCAGTACCTTTCACTACCCCGTCGGCCATAGCACGCACTGGTGTCCCAACCGCCGCCCTGAAGTCTACGCCAGAGTGGCTACCAGAAGCATACAAGCGCTTGGAGTCTTTGGTAACTCCGAACATCTGGGTCACAAATATTTTATCAAGCGGCCAAGATAGTACTCCAGCATTCGGAAGCTTTGTTGGGTCAAGAATAAACTGAAGGCGGGATTCGTATTCTTGAAGTTCTTTTTCAAAAGCAACTTTCTTGGCGAGATTTTCTTTTAGTAATTTTTGATAGGCTGCTTCACTGTTTTTAGTCTTAGTAAGTAAGCTATTTTTGTCTCTAACATTCTGATCAACTATTTTCTTATGGTCACTGAGTTCACTCTTTAATCTATCTAGCTCAGCCTTGGCTTCTAATGTATCTGATCTGGTATCCTCAAGTCCTACTTTAACCTCTTGCAAAAGAGATATTTGTCTTCTGAGCCTATCACGCACAGTAACAATATTATCTAAATCATTCCAGAGTAAAGTTAGATCTTCTTCAGCTAGTATCATTTCTAAGATGCTTTGCGTCTCTAGTTCGTTTGTCTTCTTAAGATCTAGCTTTATTACTTTTTTATTATTGGCGATAGACTCTTCCTTGTTTCCAATATCTGTAGAAAGTGAACTTATGGTGAGGTTCGTTCTCGCTATTTTACTTTCTGTAATAGAGATGTCAGCCGCTAGTTTTTTGCGGGTTAGATCTAACTCTTTAATAGATCCAGCTAGCGAGCTTTTTTGTTTACTAATATTACTAAGCTGTGCTTGATAAACTGCGATTTCTGCTTCTAAGCGACTTATATCTGCATCTTTATCAGCAATCTTGCTTTGAAGTTCTTGAGCACTTTGCGCTCGTAGAATACTAGGTAAGGCTAGTAAACTAACAAGTAAAACAGCTATTATGCTATTTCTAAAGTGCTTTTTGTAATCTTGAAATTGTCTCATTTTTACCTATGATTGAAGCTATTGTAAATGGGTCTGGTGATTTGTCTCGACCAGAAAGTGCCATGCGTACAGGATGAAGCACTTCACCCTTAGATGGCAAAATGTTGGCTATCTGCATTAATGTATTCTTAATATTCTCAATATCAAAATTTTGTTCAGAAATATCTTCTAATGCTTTAATAACTGCTTGTAAATTCTCAGTAATTTTTTCTATGGAAATATCTTTGAAA
>CAYXDY010000036.1:0-1466 GCA_964463905.1 uncultured Candidatus Saccharibacteria bacterium | reverse complement strand
ATTAATTTGCTCTTATCGTATTCTGGGGTAATAAAGAATAGGTCCAACTCCCCTTCCCCCGCTAGCTCTTTAACATCTCCCCATTTAGAAATTCGTTCTAGTATTGTTGGTACTAGTTTTTTAGCAATTGGATTCGCCTGCATTTCTACTGGCAAATTTTCAAGAATATTTTTCTCAATTACTTCTTGAGGTAAAAGCTTCATATGCTCCCTATTAAGCCAGTCTAGCTTCTCCTCATTAAATTTCCCTCCTGCACTTTGAATGTGAGCAAGATCAAACGCTTCCATTATTTCTAACTGCGACATAACCTCTCTATTGTCTCCTCCTCCTGGATTCCATCCTATTAACGCTAAGAAGTTGAACATTGCTTCAGGTAAATACCCTTCTTTCTTGTAGTCCAAAATATCTTTAGCACCATCTCTTTTTCCAAGTTTCTTGTTACCTGATTCTCCAAGGATTGGTGGCATGGATGCCAAGACTGGAGGGGTAATCCCAAGCGCATCATATAAAGACAAAAACTTAGGAGTAGAAGCAATAAACTCATCTGCTCGCATTATGTGGGTGACCCCCATCTGCAAGTCATCAATTATATGTGCGAAGTTGTAAGTAGGATAGCCATCACTTTTAATTAAAATGAAATCATCCAGCGCTTCGGGCCCAGCAGAAAGTTCTCCTCGCACTATGTCATTCCATTTATATGTTTTGATCTCGGGTGTTTTAAATCGAAGAGCCTTAGTACCATCCCACAAGCCAAAATTTTCTGGCCTATGGTCACGATAAAGAAAAGGCTTTTTTTTCAATTCAGCCTTTTTGCGAAAAGCTTCAAGCTCTTCGTTTGTATATGGATCAGGATACGCATATCCCTTATCAATTAAAATTTGAGCGTATTTTTTATATAAATCTAACCTCTCCGACTGTAGATATGGAGCATGTGGTCCTCCAATATCAGGTCCTTGATCCCAATCTATCCCAACCCATTTTAGTGAATCTATTATGTGTTGTATTGAGCCAGGTACTTCTCGAGCTTTGTCGGTATCCTCAATTCTTAATATGAAAGTACCATTGTTTTTTTTAGCCCAGAGCCAAGCAAATAGAGCTGTGCGAACTCCCCCAACGTGTAAAAAGCCTGTAGGGCTCGGTGCGAAACGGGTTACAACCTTCTTGTCATCCATTGGGGTATTTTAGCATTAAATCCCCTTTAGGTAAAATTATTTTTCGTGACCCAAAGCTATGTTCACCAGTTCGCGAGCAATCTTTTCTGCGGCATTTGGCTTATTGAATGCTTTCGCTCCAGCTACCATATGATCCATAACAGCCTTATCTTCTGTTATTCTTTCAATTTCAGAGAACAAAATATTGGCAGTCATATTGGCTTCTTCAATAACTGAACACGCTCCAGCTCTAGCATAAGTAAATGCATTCTTTTTTTGATGGTCTAAGTTCGTTCTGGTAATTGGAATTATTAC
>CAYXDY010000035.1:0-6277 GCA_964463905.1 uncultured Candidatus Saccharibacteria bacterium | reverse complement strand
GAATTCTTTTTCGAGATAAAAAACTCTGAAGATTATTTGGACACGAGCAAGAATTACTGTTCGCACGCACATGAAATATATGAAACTATTTGGGTGGAGCCAACTCACAATCTAAGACTCTTACCCCAAGCTGTTAACGATGCTTTTAAAAATGGAGAATTAATGTCTACGATAACTAGATTAATCGAATCAAAATAAATTTTTCAGACGAGCACACAAAAAAACGACCACTGTATTTACGGTTTTAGGAAATCATATCAATTTATGGTATAATACACTTATGATTATTTTATTTGTTGTAGGTATAGTTTTAGGTGGAGCGGCGGTTGTTTTTGCTTTGCAAAATGTGGCTATTACCACTGTAACCTTTTTTTCTTGGGAGCTCACGGGCTCATTGGCTCTCATTATTCTTATGTCATTAGGTACTGGAGTAGTAGTGGCGACATTTATGCTTCTACCTGAGTTTATTAGTAATTATTTTAAATATAAAAAGATTAAGAAGGAAGTGGCTATGCTAGAAGAGGAGCTTCGTAAACAAAAGGAACTATATGTATTTAGCCAAGAAACTCCACCTACTAGGAAGGATATTAAGAATATCCAAGACGGTGCAATTGCAAATTAACTATTTAATTTTTTTATTATGACAAATACATTCAAAGCACTTATTGCAGTAGTCATAACAGTCATTATAGGAGCGTTTGTTTATTTTTATGGTGACATGCCCACAGAAGATGGCGTTGTGGAAGACGGCTCAATAATAGGTTGTTATGTTGATGCGAATGGACAAGATGTCTATACACTTAATATTCTTTCTGTAGATGAAGATAATTTCAGGGGGACATTAAGTTTTAATAATTTCGAAATCGACAGCTCTAGTGGTGTCTACGAAGGCACGTATAAAGATGGTGTTTTGTTAGGAGATTATTCATTTCAGTCCGAGGGCATGTATTCCATAACCCCTACAATTTTTAAAAGAGTTGAAAATGGATTTGTGCGAGGATCTGGCGAAATGGACTCTTCAGGTACTCAGTTTGTTGATTTAAATAATATTGATTATTCTAATAGCCGTGTCTGGATAAAAGGAGAGTGTGCCGAAGCCAAGATTCCTCCAGGTAGCGAGCCAGTAGCTGGCGCAGATACCATACAGGGTATTACTTGGGTTTGGGATAAAACCATAATGAACGATGGGACCATAGTAGCTCCAGCTAAGGCAGGGGCATTTACTCTTGCGTTAGGTCCGAACGGTCAGGCAAATGGCCAAACAGATTGTAATAGCTATTTCGCCAGTTATAATATAGGCACAGAAGGGGTTATCGATTTTCACACTTTAGGTAGCACAAAGATGTTTTGCGAAGGGTCTCAAGAAGAGATTTTTACTAAACAAATAAGTGATGTCGATCACTACATAATAGATGGTTTTGGAAATCTGGTGCTATTGCTTCCATTAGACTCAGGATCAGTATTGTTTATTAAAAAATAAGTTTAATTAAGTAAAAATACTATGACAGCAAAAAATATAATCTACATACTAGTTTTTATTATAGTTTTAAGTACTGCTTTCTATTACGGCATAATGAGCTCTCGAGAGAAAACAGCAGAGACTATCCTGTCCTTCCAAGATTGTGAATTAGCCGGCTATCCAATAATGGAGAGTTATCCTCGTCAATGTAAGACCCCGGACGGCTTGACCTTCGCAGAGGAGATTCCTGAGAACGCCACCTATGTAAATGCTACAGAAGACAATATTAAGTTTGAATTACCATATCCTGGAGCTGTGGTAGGCAAGGAATTTATTGCCACAGGAGAAGCTCGAGGGATGTGGTATTTTGAAGCTTCTTTCCCAATTAAAGTTTTGGGATCTGGAGGCGAATTGTTGGCTGAAACATATGCCACAGCACAAGGGGAGTGGATGACAGAAGAATTTGTCCCTTATAGGTCTGAGACAATTAAGATACCAGTGAGTTACATTGGCAAGGCTACACTTATACTTGGACGTAGTAATGCTTCTGGCTTACCAGAGAATGACGCATCTGTTTCTATCCCAATAAATATAGAGTATTAATATAGTTTTAATAAATTAAAACACATAAATACCCCATAAGTCAAGGGGTATTTATGTTATAATATGTGTAGGTACAAAGAAAGAAATAACTTTTTTCTTTGCGTGTAGGTCGTAATTATTAATCTAAGTATTATCAACTTTAATTTAAATTTTATGACAAACAAATTATTCTCTTTAGCTCTAATGTTCGGTTTAGTTTTAGGTGCAGCTTTTATGTTTTCTGCCAATACTGCTTCTGCACAAGTAGCTAGTTTCCCAGCTGGCTGTAATTCTACTATTGGATACAGTACAACCACAGGATCTCCTTGTAATGGTACAGCCACAGCTACCACCACCTTTATGGCTGGTTGTAATTCAACCATAGGCTATAGCACTACTACTGGTTTAGCATGTAATGGTGGACTTACAGCAACTACGACATTTATGCCGGGCTGTACGTCAATCATTGGTTACAGTACCACTAATGCCTTGCCATGTAATGGAGGAGTTACTGCTACAACTTCGTATCTGCCTGGATGTTCTTCCGTTTTAGGCACTAGTACTGTAAATGGACTTGCTTGTAGTGGCGGTTTAACAGCTTTACCATACTTAGCTGGATGTTCTTCAATATACGCATATAGCACATTAACAGGTCAGCCATGTAATGGTACTACCACAGCAACATTTGCTCCAGGAGTAATTGTTCCTGGTTTACCTACAACTGGTGCCGCAGGTGGAGTAGGAAGTCTTTTGCTTCTTATGAGTTCAGGCATAGCTGCAACTTTTGGTTTTGCTCGTCTGTCTCGCAGAAATGATTCTGCATAGCAAATAACTATTAATGGTTAATAGGGCGAGTGCATGAGCATATAGCTTTAAGCATCCGCCCTTTTAGCCTTAATATAAATTACATGAAACAGAAAAAGATATATATTTTAATATTTACAGTCATAGTATTCGTCATTCTTGGTGGCTTTTTTGCGAGAGCATTTATATATTATCCCTCGGACGAAGTGGAGCTCTCTGACGAAGTCGCGCAAGAATTTCTAAGCGGAAATATAGAGATAGAAGATATCGAATCTTTACCCGAAGAAGACACGACGGAGTCTACGCCAGATCCTATTGTGGCTTCTATGCGTATTTCGATACCTAGGATTGGAGTAGATGCCAAGGTTGGCGAGGTGGGTCTTACTTCTACTGGCAAGATGGCTTCTCCCAAGATTTTCTCTGATGTTGGCTGGTATAAGTACGGCACTGCACCCGGAGAAACAGGAAGTGCTGTATTGGCTGGGCACGTAAACAATGGAGCGTCTCTCCCGGCCGTGTTTGCTAAGCTAGATCAGCTCAATGTCGGAGACGATATATATCTTACCAATGCCGATGGGGTAAAGATGCATTTTAAGGTTACCGGAGAAAATAGTTATCCTTATGATGCTGCTCCTCCAGAAGTTTTCCTAGAAGCAGATGGTAAATACTTGAAGCTTATTACATGCACAGGCACCTGGATGAAGGATCGCCGAACTCATTCAGAACGTCTGGTAATTAAAGCAGAGTTAGTAGAAGCCTAAATTTTTTTGTGTTAAACTAAGGATATGAAAAATCCCTTTGAGAACGGAATGGAGCAATTAGATAAGGTAGCCAAGCTTAGGAATTTCAATCCTGAGTTTATGGCACGCATGCGAGTGCCTGATAGAGATATAAGATTTTCTATTCCTGTTTCTATGGATGATGGCTCACTGAGAATATTCGAAGGTTATAGAGTAGAATACAACAATGCCCTCGGGCCCTATAAAGGAGGCATTAGATACCATCAAGATACTGAAATAAATGAAGTTAAGGCCTTGGCTTTCTGGATGGTGCTCAAATGTGCCGTAGCTGGCATACCTATGGGTGGAGGTAAGGGTGGAGTTACAGTTAATCCTAGGGAATTGTCAGAAGGTGAATTAGAACGACTCTCTAGAGGCTGGGCCCGCAGACTGTCTGATATTATTGGCCCATATAAAGACGTGCCAGCCCCAGATGTAAACACAACACCTCAGATGATGGCTTGGATAGCTGATGAATATGCCCAAATTACCGGCGATACTACTGGTGCAGTAATAACAGGTAAGCCACTAGATAAGGGCGGCTCAGAAGGTCGAGGTACGGCCACTGCTCAAGGAGGATTTTATGTATTTGAAGCGTTAAAAAATGAGCTGAAGCTTCCAGAGGTGTGCAGTGTTGCAATTCAAGGCTTCGGTAATGCCGGAAGTTATGCGGCAGAGATATGGTCTCGTGCTGGCCATAAGGTGGTGGCAGTATCAGATTCCAAAGGAGGTATCTATAATAGTGAAGGTTTAGATATTGCTAAAGTTTCTGTTCATAAGAAGACTACAGGCGCTCTAGCCAACTTTGAAGGAGCTACTAATATATCCAACGAAGAATTATTAGAGACATTATGTGATGTACTCATTCCAGCTGCTTTTGAAAATCAAATAACCGACAAGAATGCTGATAAAATCAAAGCTAAGGTGGTACTAGAATTAGCCAACGGACCTACTACACCCGAAGCAGATGAAATATTATTCAAGAAGGGCATTGCGGTTATTCCTGATATTCTAGCTAACTCTGGAGGGGTAACAGTATCTTATTTTGAATGGGATCAGAACCTTAAAGGTGAGCATTGGAGCGAGGATGAAGTATTCGCCAAACTTCAGCCTATATTAGCAGACTCTTCCAATCAAATACTCGAAAAGGCCAAGGCCTCTAATACCGACTTAAGAAGAGGAGCTTTCATTCTTGCTCTTGAGCGGATAGAAAAGAAATTGAAGTAATTTTACTAGAATAGTCTTGTGTGCTATTCTTTACTTAATCATGCAAAAAATTAAAAATTTATATCAAAATATGCTTATCAGAGTAAGTTCTTGGTCCTTGACCAAGAAGATTGTTTACGGGTTACTTTTCTTATTACTCTGTTTTATTGTTTTTACTATTTTAAAACCCAAAGATAATAGCGCCAACACCACTACAGATATCGCTAAAATAATGGATCTAAAGCGCACCGTTCTTGCTACGGGTCAAGTTACTTCAACTACTGATCTCAATTTATCTTTTTATAAAGGGGGAATTGTTCGTTCACTTAGAGTTAAGGTGGGCGACAAGGTGAGGAGTGGGCAGATTCTAGCAACACTAGATCAAGGTAATGAGCAGGCCGCCCTTACTTCTGCCCGCGGTGCTGTGGCTGCAGCTGAAGCTAGATATCAGAAGATTTTAGACGGAGCTTCCAATGAAGAAATTCGTCTAGCTGAAATTGCGCTTAAAAACGCAGAGGAAGAATATAACAGAGTTAAATCGCAACAAGAAATATTAGTAGGAAATGCTTACAAGAATTTACTTAATTCCACTCCTGAAGCTCGACCTAGTTTTGAGCTAAGTGACTACACGGCTCCCATTGTAAGTGGAAACTACACCAAGGGAATCGAAGGTGAGATTAAGATTAATACCTACCAGTCAGGAATTGGGCCGTCCTTTAGTCTTAGTGGAGTAGTTACTGGGAGTGGGTCAGTAACAACAACGACCCCTCAGGCGCTTGGTGATTCTGGATTATATATTAGTTTTGCAAATGTAGATATTAATACAGTACGAGAATGGGTGATTACTATTCCAAACAAAAAGGCAACAAATTATGTTACTAATTACAATGCCTATCAGGCAGCATTAAAGACTAAAGATACAGTCTTGGGCACAGCACAAGCTGTTATTGCCCAGAGAGAAGCAGAGCTAGCGCTTAAGATATCTGCAGCTCGCCCAGCTGAGCTGAAGCTAGCACAAGCAGATATACTATCGGCACAAGGTCAGCTTCAGCTTGCAAGCGCCAACTACGAGCATACTATTCTTAGAGCACCTATTGGTGGGACTATAACCAAAGTAGATATTAAGCTTGGTGAGTTAGCTTCTGCTCAACAAAATGTCGTAGTTTTGCAAGATGTTGGCAATTTATATCTTGAGACTAATATAAATGAAGCCAACATTGAATCTATTAAAGAAGGTGCATCGGTTGACCTAACATTCGATGCTTTTGGTACAGACAATGTCTTTAAAGGTAAGATACTTCGAGTAGATCCATCCTCGACTCTTGTCTCAGGGGTTGTAAATTATAAAGTCACAGCAAGCATAGAGTCAGCCCCGGAATTAAAGCCAGGCATGACAGCTAATATGACAATTCTAGTGGCCGAAAAACCTTCAGTGCTTGTTGTTCCG
>CAYXDY010000034.1:1861-6464 GCA_964463905.1 uncultured Candidatus Saccharibacteria bacterium | reverse complement strand
GAGATAGCGCACCTATTTGCAAATATATACGTAGTACCTGGAAGTAAAAAAGAGGTTATTTATGATATATGTTCTAAGTATAAAGATGAAAAGGTTTTCTTTGTAGACGACAAAACTAGCTTCTTTAATGACTTAGATTTAAAGAAGTGCCCTAATCTGCAAACTATTTTATACACTCCATAATTCTACCAATAACGCTCCACGACATGGTGCTCCTCAGGGCCAGTGCCAACATATATTATCTTTGCATTAAAAGTTTTCTCTAGAAACTTTATATAATTGAGTGCTTCCTTAGGGAGCTTACCGTTGTAATCTGAGAGATTCCCCTTCCATACAGGGAAAGAGGTATAAATCGGCTTAACCTTAACTCTAGATAAATCAAATGGTACTTCATCAGTCTTTTTACCATTGATTATATAATGAGTACAGACTTTTATTTCTTTAAACTGATTAATAATATCTAGTTTGGTCATCACCAACTCCTTAGAATTATTCATTCTGATGGCGTATTTAAGAAGTGGTAGGTCTATCCATCCAGTGCGCCTTAGTCTCCCTGTGGTGGCTCCTATCTCATTTCCAAGACGCCGAAGAGCCACTCCTTGCTCCATTTCATCCTTACTATTAGGGTCTGGATTAGGGAATTTCTCTAATTCGTCTGCTTTTCTATTGTCTCTGCACCACACAGCAGACTTATCTCCTCCTAGCTCTGTAGGGAAAGGCCCTTCTCCAACCTTAGTCACATATGCCTTCATTATGCCAATAGATGAGCCTATATATTCTGGTGGTATACCAAGACCAGTGCCAACTCCAGCTGAGATAGTGTGTGATGAGGTGACAAATGGATAATTACCAAAGCGAATATCCAAGAGGGCGCCTTGGGCGCCTTCAGCAATAATTTTATGTCCGCCTTTAATTGTTTTCTCAACCAAAGAAGATGAGTCTAAAATCACTAATGATTTTAGAAATTTTATCCCTTTCAAGAAATTTGCCTCCTTGTCTTTTAATTCTTCTGTGCTAACTTTGTATCCGAAGGTGCTCTCTAAAGTTTTTTTGTGCTCCTCTACCAGAGCTTTGTATTTCTGATTAAAATCTTTATAGAAAATATCTCCTACACGAAGGGCTCGTCTGAGAGTGAGGTCTGTATAAGACGGTGAAATACCCTTACCGGTAGAACCAATCTTTTTCTTACCCTTTGACTTCTCAGAAACTGAATCCAAGAGAAGGTGGGTAGGCATTGTAAGAATGGCGTGAGGAGAGACGGATAGTCGACCTAAGAAAGAAACATTCTTAGGGATATCAAGAGATTCTAATTTTAGAGCCCATGGATCTATAACCATTCCAGCACCCAGATGAATTTGAGCCTTACCGAAAACTCCTGATGGAATAAGGTGAAATACGAAACATTTACCTTTATGATATATGGTATGACCAGCATTGTTCCCTCCTTGAAAACGGACTATTAAATCCTTGGAAGATAAACTAGAGGCAATTCTCGCCACACCCTTACCCTTCCCCTCATCTCCCCATTGTAGGCCAATGATAGGAGTAATTTTATTTTGATTTTGCATTAACTAATTATAACCTATTTATTGTTTGTTGTAATTAGGAGCAGATTCCACCATGAAGATGTCGTGAATATGACTCTCTTTTAGTCCAGCATTGGTAATAGTATAAAAAGACGCCTTACGTAAATCAGCCACTGTGACTGCTCCGAGATAACCCATACCCGCTCTTAATCCACCTATAAATTGATGCACCACATCAGCAAGTGCTCCCTTGTAGGCCACGTGAGCAGAGACACCTTCTGGAACTAATTTGTTAGTGTCATTTTGATCATCTTGGAAGTATCTGTCCTTAGATCCACTTTGCATTGCTTCTACTGAGCCCATGCCTCGATACTTTTTAAATTTTTGATTGTTGTTTACCACAGTATCTCCGGGAGACTCATCTGTGCCGGCAAATGTCCCTCCCGCCATAACAACATCTGCGCCGAACACCAATGCCTTTACAACATCTCCGCTGTACTTAACTCCACCATCAGCTATCACTGGAATACCCAATGGAGCACAAGCTTCGTACACACTGAGTACCGCAGAAAGTTGTGGAGCTCCAACTCCAGACACAATTCTAGTAGTACAAATAGAACCAGGACCTATGCCGACCTTAACTGCATTAGCTCCTGCTTTTATAAGGGCTTTTGCTGCGTCACCAGTGGCTATGTTGCCTCCTATAATATCTAACTTTGGATATGCCTTACGAAGTTTCCTTACAGTATCTAGAACACCTTCTGAGTGTCCATGAGCAGTGTCTACGCATATTACATCTACCCCTGCTTCAACTAAAGCAGCAGCTCGATACAGAGCTTCGGCACCAGCTCCTATGGCCGCACCAACCCTTAATCTGCCTAGTTTATCTTTAGTTGCGTGCGGATACTCTTTACTCTTTTCTATGTCTCTGTAGGTAATGAGTCCTACTAAATGATTGTCTTTATCCACTAGAGGCAGTTTCTCTATCGCATGTTTATCAAACAAAAAATTGGCTTCTTCAATGGTCGTATTTAGACCTCCTGTAACTAGCTTAGTGGTCATTATCTTTGCAAGCGGAGTCTTGGGATCTCTCTCAAAGCGCAAATCTCTATTGGTAACTATGCCTACAAGTACTCCTTTATCGTTCAACACAGGAAAACCACCTATCTTCTGAGTTCTTTGTATTTCCAAAGCATCACCAACAGTTCCCTTGTCTGACAAAGTAAGAGGATTAAGTATCCTCCCAGATTCAAATCTCTTAACCCTAGCAACTTCCGCAGACTGATCCTTGATAGATAAATTTTTATGAATTATCCCTATTCCTCCCAGTCGAGCCATGGCTATAGCCATATTGCTTTCTGTTACGGTGTCCATAGCTGCAGACATTAGTGGTATATGGAGAGATATGTTTTTAGTTAATTTAGTTTTAGTATCTACTTCTTTCGGTAGAACCATGCTGTGTCCAGGCACTAAAAGCACGTCGTCAAATGTGAGCCCCTGACCTAAACTTTTCGGTTTAGTTACTTTTTTCATTTATTAATTATACATAAAAACATTAAAAAAGAAACTCTCTATTCTTTGTTTAATGCTGCAATTGGATCAAGTTTAGCAGCATTTCTAGCTGGAAAAACTCCAAAAATAATACCAATTAGCATTGACACTGTAAGCGAGATTAGAATTCCCGATATGGGCACAATAAAATCCCAGGCAAAACCGAAGCTGGAAGCGACCTTGGCTACTACAAAAGTAAGCAATGAACCACCTATTATACCTATTATTCCGCCAAGCAAAGTGAGAATTACGGCCTCTATTAAAAATTCATAAAGAATATCTTTATTGGTAGCACCGAGGGCCTTCTTTAACCCTATCTCGCCTATTCTCTCAGTGACGACAACATACATAATATTCATAACACCTACACCTCCGACTATAAGTGATATAAATGCAATTCCTATCAAGAGATATGTAATTGCTCCCAAAATAACTTCAAAGGTTTCCATGTTTTGTTCTTGAGTTCGTACTCTAAAATCATCCTTAGCTGGATCACTAATTCCGTGGTTTCTCCTAAGAACATCCTCCACATCGAGTGCTGTCGCATCAGCTAAATTAGGATTTATTAATTCAACTATTCCATAAAATAAATAATCTACTCCCAAATATTTCTTCTGTAGTGTTGTAAGTGGCATGTATATCTGCTGATCATCTGTTGCAGAGAGACCGCCCTTTCTCTCATAAACGCCCACCACTTCCAGATTATAATTTCCGACTCTCACCATTCTACCTATGGGGTCATTTTCTCCAAAAAAGTCTACGACTATGTCATACCCCAAAACAGCGACCTGTGCGAGCGATTTGTTTTCCTCATCAGAAAATGGTCTACCTTTTTCAACAACACTTTTATCAATTTCAAATCTCGCTGCATCAGCTCCAAACAGAAATGCTTGCTTGGATGTGCCTCCATATGTAGCAATTTGTTGACCAACCACTGCGCCATACGCATTTTTTACATTTGGAATAGCCTTAATATCTTCCATGTCTTTAGTCTTTAGGGTCTCAACCGGTACAGCATTTGAAGCAGTGTTAGCACCCTGCTCGCCTTCACTTCTGGCTTTAGTACTAGAAGGTACAACTGTCTCAATAGTGAGTGTATTAGCTCCTAATGTCTCAATTTGAGCGTTTATATAGCTTTTAAAGCCTTCCCCAGCACCCAACACAAGGATAACAGTACCTATACCTATCATTATCCCAAGTGTTGTTAAAAAGGTGCGGCTTTTACTCGCTGTGATACCTCTTTTTGCTTGTAATATATATGCTTTCATTGTAATTATTCGTGTCTCAGAGCGTCTATGGGGTTTAATCTTGAAGCCTTCAATGCTGGGAAAAGCCCAAATATAATTCCTGTAAGCGTAGAAACTACAGTAGCAAGTATTATTGCTCCAGGTGAAATTACAAATGACCAGTCATAACCGGAATATCTCACTCCTATAGCAATTAAATATGAAATTAAAATTCCGAAGATTATACCAAGGCGTCGGGAGAGGCTGTGCCAGAGGGGGAGGAGGGTGTGGAGGGTTCGG
>CAYXDY010000034.1:0-1851 GCA_964463905.1 uncultured Candidatus Saccharibacteria bacterium | reverse complement strand
TAAGTATCACAGCTTCAGCTAAGAAATGATTTCTTATTTGTGTATTGCTAGCTCCGAGGGCTTTCCTTAAACCAATTTCCCTTGTTCTCTCTGAGACTGTAACTAGCATAATATTCATAATCCCTATTCCTCCGACAATTAATGCAATACCTGCCATAAGCGCAAGGAACATTCGCAGGCCATCTGTTATAGATGTTAGGACCTTAATAGCATCAGCAATATCTCTGACTGAGAAATCATCATTGGCCGGATTATCAATGCGATGTTCCTCGCGAAGGACTCGTTCAATATCGAGTATAGAACTCTTTACATTATCAGACGTATCAACTTTAGCTCTAATGCCTTGGATATAATTTATGCCCAAAATTTGTCTTTGGCCTATTGAAAATGGGATAAATACTTGGTCATCCTGATTTTGAAAGGCTACAGTACCTAGCTTGGCCTGCACACCTATGACCCGAAAAGGTATTCCACCTCCAGAAGATTCACTATTTTGAATTTTAACAATAGACCCAAGTGGACTTTTGTTGGGAAAAAGAGATTGGGCCACATCATAACCGAGAACCATTACATTGGCAGCTGATCGCGCTTCTTCGTCGGTGAAGAATTCGCCTTCTAGCATTTCAATTGTCTGAACTCTAGGATAACTACCTAAAGTAGCCGTAAAACTTGTATCGACTGATTCTTTCCCACTTACAATTGTAGCATTTCCGCGAACTATCGGCGCCGCATCGACTACATTAGGAACCCTGACTTTATCTTGAATAGCCCGCAAATCTACTTCAGTTAGAGTTTTAATAGTGACACCGAAAACAGCTGCAGGTGGTCCGTTCTTATCGCTTGC
The DNA here is from genome assembly GCA_964463905.1 of uncultured Candidatus Saccharibacteria bacterium. Lineage (GTDB taxonomy): Bacteria > Patescibacteriota > Minisyncoccia > Phycocordibacterales > UBA9973 > UBA9973. The sequence goes on along the minus strand of CAYXDY010000034.1, from coordinate 1,007 downwards.
GCCAGGTAATATTCCAATCAAATTAGCGCCTACCTTGGTTATCTGTCCGAGAACTAAAGCCTGAGCCCCGGCACCAAGCGAAATAATGACAATAACTCCACTTACTCCTATTACAATACCGAGAATAGTCAAAAGACTCCTGACCTTACGGGCAAAAAGATTTTTAATTATGCTGTTTGCATTCTTCCAGAATTGAGACATACTAAGTTTCCTCTTCTTCCAATAGTTTACTTCTTTTTTGGTGAGCTACTTTTTCATCCGAAACAATTTCTCCGTCTCTTATAGTTATAATTCTCTTGGCGTGCTCAGCCACACCTCTGTCGTGAGTGACCAGGATAATTGTACGTCCTTCGTCGTTTAATTTCTGAAGAATATTCATCACAGTTGCTCCACTCTTAGAATCAAGATTTCCAGTCGGCTCATCTGCAAATATAACCTTGGGGTCGCAAACTAGAGCTCTTGCTATAGCTACTCTTTGTTTTTGTCCTCCGGAAATTTGATTCGACATAAAATCAAGTCGATGCCCGAGTCCTACTGACTCTAATGCTTTAGTTGCTAGCTCTATATGATTAGTCTTTTTACTGTATGTCAGTGGAAGTATTACATTGTCTAACACGCTTGTCCTTGGTAGAAGGTTAAATGATTGAAACACAAATCCTATTCTTTCATTTCTTATACCCGCCAGCTCATCATCAGTGAAATCCTTAGAATCCTCACCGTCGAAAAGGTATAGGCCAGATGTGGGCCTATCTAGGAACCCTATAGTATGCATAAGCGTTGATTTACCTGAACCTGATGGTCCCATGATCGCCAGGAACTCGCCTTCTTCTACATCTAGAGATACCCCACGAAGCACTTTAGTAACAATTCCCCCGTTGTCATATTCTTTTACTATGTCTTTAAGTTGTATAAGCATTGCTAATTATTCTTTATAAGCACAACTATTTCGTCGTTTGCCTGCAAACCTGAAGTTATCTCTGTCAGTCCACCATCTCCCTCTAGGCTAG
>CAYXDY010000033.1:0-6568 GCA_964463905.1 uncultured Candidatus Saccharibacteria bacterium | reverse complement strand
CCTATCTCCGCCTACTATCACAGGCTTACCCTTAAGCTCCGGATGCACTGACACTTCGCAAGCTACGAAGAACGAATCACCGTCAGCGTGGAGATATAAATTGTTGGAATGATTACCCACTTACTTATTCTACCGTAAACACAAATATTTGATATAATCACTCTATGTCAGGAACATTTAGATCAAAAGAATTAAATGACAAATACTTAAGCCTTATTGCAAACGGCCATCATGACGATGTCTGTCAGCTGTGCCAAGCGCCTTCTATTAAGGAGTGGTCGCACTGGAGAATAATAGAAAACATCTTCCCTTACGACCTCATAGCCAAGACTCACCACATGATAATCCCAAGAAGGCACGCCGGCGAAGACGAGCTAAGTTCTCCAGAGCTTGAACAGCTCAAGTTATTAAAACAAGAATATATCAACGAGAACTACGGCTGGCTAATGGAAGCAGTAAAGAGAAGGAAATCTGTGCCCGCCCACTTTCACCTACATTTAGTGACTTCTAAATTCAACAATTAGATTATTTATTTTGCCTATTCAAGTTTACCTGCGTATGCAGGCTTTAATAAAAGCTGTAAATAGTGGATGCGGACTAAGAGGTCGAGCCAGGAATTCTGGATGGTACTGAGTACCTAAGAAAAATGGATGCTTATCTGACGGAAGCTCAGCTATTTCCATTAATTTACCATCAGGAGAGACCCCCGAAAATACTAAGCCATTCTTCTCCAAATCAGCGATGTAAGCTGTATTTACTTCATAGCGATGCCTGTGCCTCTCTATAACTTCTTTGGCATTATAATTTTTTTGAGCAATAGTCCCTGGCTTAAGAATTGCCTTATAAGACCCGAGTCGCATGGACCCACCATATCTCTTATTTATAAGATTCTCTTTCTGGCTTTCCATCACATCTATAACCACATTCTTGGCATTAGGATTAACTTCCTTGGTATTGGCGTCCTTGAGACCGAGGACATTGCGAGCATATTCTATAACCATCATTTGCATACCGTAACATAACCCAAAGTAAGGTATTTTATTTTCTCTAGCATATCTCACTACAGCGAGATTGCCCTCAACCCCTCTCTTGCCGAATCCTCCTGGCACAACTATGCCGTCGTAATTTTTTAATTCTTTTAATTTTGCTGGATTTTTCTCAAAGTCTACGGAGTTAAGCCAAGATATCACAGGCTTGCGTCCTTGTGCATAACTAGAATATTTCAAACCTTCTATTACAGACAGGTATGAATCAGATAGTATGAAGTCCCCTGTTTCAAAATATTTACCAATCATGGCAATCCGTACCACCTCCTTGCCATTGTGAGCATACTTAGCAAAACTCTTCCACTTGGTCCAAGCTGCCGCATCTGCCAACTTCCCTTTAAGTCCCAATATTTCACAGAGCTTGTCGGAAAGATTTTCTTTCTCAAAGTTGAGAGGTATGTCGTAAATACTATCTACGTCTGGAGCAGAGATAACTCTATCAGTAGGAATATTACAAAACATAGAAATTTTCTCTTTTCGCTTATCGTCTAGGGGGGTATCAGCTCGAGCTATTAGTATATCAGGTTGAATTCCAGAGCCATTTAATGTACGTACTGCGTGCTGGGTTGGCTTAGTCTTCATTTCTCCCACCTTATTTGGAGTAGGTATGTATGAGACCATTACAAAAGCCACATTTTTAGAAAATTCTATCTTCATCATTCGAGCAGCTTCTAAGAAAAGAATGTTTTCATATTCGCCCACTGTTCCTCCGATTTCAATAATTACGACATCGGCGTTGGCGTTTGCTCCAGCTTTCTTTATTCTTTCTATCACTTCGAGTGGTATGTGTGGAACCACCTGCACGCATTTGCCTCCGTATTCTAGATTGCGCTCTTTTTCAATAACACTTTGGTATACGCGACCAGTAGTCATATAGTTAACCCGAGTTAAGTCTATATCTAGGAATCTCTCGTAGTTACCCATGTCTTGATCTGTCTCATCCCCATCACCGAGGACGAAGACTTCTCCATGCTCAGTCGGGTTCATGGTACCCGCATCCACATTTACGTACGGGTCCACCTTTATAGCAGTAACTTTAAGACCTCTATTTTTAAGTATTAATCCTAATGAAGACGATGTTATACCCTTTCCGACTCCAGAAATAACTCCACCAACTACGAAAATGTATTTTGTTTGTTTTTTGGTTGGCATTAACTATCTATTCAAATATCGTCTAATAGCAAGAAAACTCGAAATTGTCCCTAATATAATACCAGAGAGACCAATAATTGCAAAAATCTGAAAAATGTTTGAAGTAAAGTAAGTAAATAAATTAATGCCAAAGAAATTTGTCATATTCTCTCCTAGCCACCAGGTAACCGGAATAAATATAAGTATAGTTATAATTGTGGCCACAATACCATATATAGCACCCTCTACCATAAATGGCCCCTGAACCCGAGCCTTAGAAGCTCCTACGAGGCGCATGACACCTATTTCTTCTTTAGAAATAAATATTGTTAACCGAATAGTATTGAAAGTAATGATAATGGATACAATTATAAGAAAAAGGGTTAATATCAGACCCACCATTTCTGCGCCAGAGATTAAGCTGTTTAATCTATCAATTACCAATTTATTCTGATGGTAATTCACCTTATCTATTATAGGAGCTGTCCCCAACACCAGAGCATTGTCGGACTTCATAAAGTTGGCAATGCTTTCGTATTGAGATACCTCTTTCGCTTTAACATTTAAATATGCTCCTAGCGGATTCTCATTTATTTCATCTAATGCTTGAATGGTCGGATAGTCGTTCTTATGTCTCTCTCGGAAGAGCCTTAAGGCTTCTTCGGCAGAAGTATAGGTAACCATGGCCACTTCGGGCAATTTCTCTATAGAAGATTGTAATGCCAATATCCTGTCCTCTTTTGCATTGGTGGTAAAGTATATAGTCACATCCACCTTGTCCTTAATTTGTTCCAGTGAGCTATATAGTGCTGCTTGTAAAAGCAATATACTCGTGATAACCGACAGAGTGATGGTGACAACCAAAACAGCAGCCCAAGACACAAGTCCACTTCGTTTAAAATTTACATATCCTGATTTTGTAATTCTTTTGATAGTATCCATTTGTATATTATAGACTATATTTACCATGCTTGTCGTCACGCACAACTCGACCCTTCTCTATTGTTATAACCCTCTTGCCAATAGACTCCACCACCCCGCGATTGTGAGTGGTCAGTATTACGGTGGTACCTAAATCATTGATTTTCTTCAAAATCTGAATTATTTCATATGTATTCACTGGGTCTAGATTGCCTGTAGGCTCGTCAGCTATTATGAGTTCTGGCTGGTTGATGATGGCCCTTGCTATAGCTAGGCGCTGCTGTTCGCCACCGGACATTTGGTTGGGGAAATGATCAATCTTGTGCTTTAGGTCTACTAATTCGAGCACATGGGGTACATCAGATGCTATCTCTTCATCTGTCTTCCCGGCTGCTTCCATGGCGAAAGCAATATTTTCGTAAGCAGTCTTGTTAGACAATAGCTTGAAGTCCTGGAACACCATCCCGATGCGACGCCTAAGATCGGTAAGGGCGTTGTTCTTAAGATTATGCACATTAATAGACTCAAAGAATACCGTACCTTCGGTAGGGCGGTCTTCAGCCAATATCATTTTAGTAAAAGTAGTCTTACCAGCACCAGAATGACCCACCACTGACACGAATTCTCCTGCAGTAATCGTCAGAGTTACGTTATCAAGCGCCGTAGAGTCCTTACCGTATATCTTTGAAACATTATTGAAGTAAATCACTATCCTATAGTATCACAATTAGAGGACTTCCTCAATAAAAATATCTACACCCCCGTCCAGCACCCCGTCTGTGTCAGATGTTTCTATGCCTGTACGATGATCCTTGACCATTTTATATGGATGAAGTACGTATGAGCGTATCTGACTGCCCCATTCTATTTCTGTGCCTTTATTTATCTTCATACTTTCTTCTACTGTTTTCTTCTCAGTCTCAGCTTTTTTGAAAATTTTCGCCCGGAGGATTGAGAGAGCTGTCTCCTTGTTTTGCTCCTGGCTACGCTCGCTGGAGGCACTCGCAGAGAGGCCGGTCGGAATGTGCACTATGCGCACCGCCGTCTCTCTTTTATTTACATTTTGACCACCGGGGCCACCTGCGCGAGAAAATTCTATTTTCAAATCGTCCGGTCGAAAGACAATGTCTTTATCCTCAAGTTTAGAAAACTTGGGTAACACTTCTACAAGAGCAAAGGATGTGTGTCGGAGCTTTTTGGCATTAAAGGGTGAGATGCGAACCAAGCGATGCACACCATTTTCATTTTTCAAATTTCCATATGCATTCTTGCCAACTATTTCAACAGAAATATTTCTTAAGCCACCATGCTCAGTCTTATGTTCGTGAATGAGAAACATCTCCCAATTTTTCTTTTTAGTGTACTTGGAATACATCTCAAAAAGCATCAATGCGAAGTCTTCGGCATCATTGCCTCCTGCGCCAGAGATAATAGAGAGTACTGCATTGCCTCGGTCATACTTACCAACCCCTTCTAGCTTATCTTTGAGCTCTGCTATTTCTTTAATGACACCTTGCGCATGCACCTTATCAGACCAAAATTCCGGAGATTGCATCTCGCTCTCGAGCTTCTCGATTTCATTTTTTAAATTTTCATTGATCATTCTGAAATTGATATTTGATTGTAAATTGCTAAATTGAGAATTGGAAATTATTTTCTATGGAGCCGTTGACCGGGATTGAACCGGTGACCTCGTCATTCGCTTACACCTCTATTTTCTCTGCACTTATTAGAGGGCTAGACTGTATCTTAATCCTAAAAAAACAGGATTCCCTTGTCAGTCGTTCGGGCGTTCCGCCGACTGGCGGACGCCACGGTCTTAACCTTGTGAGGTCTTTAACCGTTATTCGGGATTCACTAGAATGTTGCCATTCAAGTGGGCAGAAATTCGTTCTACCAATGACGTGCTCTACCAACTGAGCTACAACGGCTTATTAACTTTTCAATCTACCTAAGCGGCTACATACCCACTGCTTGTGCCTTTCCATATTATTACAAATTCCTCAAGTTTGCAATTTGAGAAGAGATTAGTTTTTTAAGCTTCATATTGCCAAAATGAACTATGATAACTCCATGTTTCATTTTCTTTTTATAGGTGCCATGGCCTCTTTTTTTTAAAATTGTAGTTTTAGAAAATTGGTTATTAGAGACAGAAAGATATTTTGACCAAAAAGACACAAGTTGTTTAGAATTCAAATCATCATAAATCAACAACTGAAATCTAAATCTTGCCTTATCCGCGTTATAAATAGTTACTAGAAAATTAACAAATTGTTTTACTAGCTCTGGGTCAGAGTTGGAAAGTCTTACTGCATGCGAACTACTCTTTGCCCCTTCACCCCAAAACAAGCCTAGCCCTAGTCCAAAGAGAAACATTTGATTAAGGTTACCTGGCGGCATAAAAAAGAATGGGTCACCCTTCGGGTTCTTTTGATTATATATTGCTTCAGAGATAGTACGCTTACTAATTTTATGGAATGCTAGCCAGTAATTCACCTTGCCCGGAGAGCACTTGCACCTTTTAGCGATCTCCACTGAGGAGAGCTTTTTCTTAATATATAAGTCTTGTAGTATATTCTTATCCATAGTAGAGCTTCTTCAGCTCACCTATATAGTCTACTACAAGCAATATATGTGTGCAACAAATGCTATGTGGTATCAATTACGTAGCTAGACTCAGTTCAGATTGGGGCTCAGAACACAAAACACGCCATTGACATGGCGTGTTTTGTGTTTTTTATTATTAATCAGAGAGATGCTTAATTGAGATCTTACGGAACTCCCTGCCCCCTATTTTTTTCACCATCGGACTTGTTTCGATGCCGGCAAGCACCTTCTCTATGTCGGCAACTTTGTAAACTCGATAGTTGTTCATAGGGTGTCTATAGGCCTTGAGCTTGCCGTTTTTATCCCAATTGCGGAGAGTAAGAGGAGTTACTCCCAACATCTTTCCTGCTTCTTTAATTGTAATATATTGATTGCTCATATGACTTTAATATTTATAAACCTTGATAAAGGTACATAACAATTATATATACTTTATTAATGTTTAGCAATTATAGTGTGGATAACCAAGAATTAAGCCCGGTGGTTTTATTCTTGGAATTTTCAATTTGCAGTTCTCAATTTTGAGTTAATTTTCAATTTTCAATCCTATTATTGATTATTGCTAAATTTAGTCATTTTTTTGCAAATTGTTAATTTGAAAATTGCCAAAATTGTTTGACCTAATTTTGAGTACAAAATTCTCCTCAAATATGTTATCTCGGTTATCCGAGAAGTCTCAAGATGTTTTTTGTTTTCCACATATTTTGCTGTTTTAAGCTTTACTATAATTATATAATTAAGGCACATGAGTCCTAGTCTTTTTTTTAATAATAAAAAGTACATCTCTGCTAGAGAAGCAGCTCTCATTACCGGCTACACCAGAGACTACGTAGGACAACTCGCCAGAAGTGGCAAAATCGAAT
>CAYXDY010000032.1:0-6844 GCA_964463905.1 uncultured Candidatus Saccharibacteria bacterium | reverse complement strand
AAATACACGCGCATACAAAAACCCCGACAACTTGACAATATAAAAATATATATTGTTATGTTGCGGGGTTTTTTGTTGGGAGAGGAGCGAGCGAGCTAGTATAAGGGGTTTTGTGGAAAATTTCATGCCTATGGAGTTTTCCTTGAATTCATTATTAGTTAGTAAATTAAAATAATTATGGCACAAGCAGGAGATACGACTATGGATGAAGCCATTTCTCTTATCCGAAATGCTATGGAGCTGATTGGAGAGAATGACGACAGACCAGAAGTCAGGAGTTTCTTTGAGAGAGCCGAGGAGTTTCTTAAGGAAATGGGAGTAGATTTATCAGACGATAACGAAGACGAAGATGAATAAAACATATAGATTTGGAGTGAAGCACACAGAGTTTGGCTTTGTGGACATAGAAGCACCTAACGAGGGCTTGGCTAGAGAGAAAGCCGAGGAGGGTGGTTGTGAGAATATGGAGGTAAATAAGTGCTACGCGGAGATTGAGGAATTAATAGAAGTAAGAAACTAGACATGAATAAACAACACTTATTCAAAATCACTAGCGTTGCCCGTGAAGACCTTGAGGGTATCGGGTTTGACACTAGCGAGGTTGATGACAGCATAATGGAGCGCCTAGCCAGTAAAATGGCGGACGCTTACTTGGAGAATGGTTTTTGGATTGATTTACCTATCATTGCCGAATACTTAGAAATTCCTAAGAAAAAAGACAATGAGTAAAAAAGAAATACCAGACGAAATTAAAGTGCCAGTGTGGTATGTGGAAGAAGATGACGGAGAGATTGTGCTGGACAGAGAGGAAATGGTGGACGCGCTTGAGAGGGCAATGGGAGAATTAGAAGATAAAATTAATAAAAATGAAAAAGAAAAGAATGCCAGAGGAAGCGTATAACGCGGACTTTCCAGCCCGCCAGACGGCCATACGCGTGATTGAGATAGTGATTGAGCCGTTGCTGGGCTTGCGTGGAGATGATAAAGGTTTAGAGGGCGAGGAGTATTACAAGATTGAGGATGAATTAACAGCAATAATTGCAAATTATGAAGTATAAAATTAAGTGGATAGACAATGTATCACTACAGAGCGTTGATAGTGATGATGTAGCAGAGGATTACGACAACAACATGGTAAAACTTCTTGAAGAAGTGAAGAAGTTTTACACGCATGAAGTTGGTATCCAGCCCTTGAAATTTGGGGGCGCGTATCTTGAGTTTGAGGCGTGGAACGAATTTGAGTGTGAGGAGGGTAAGGTAAAAGAGTTTGTGGAGAAGTTTCTTGAAGATGAGGTGCGTGTGATTGAGGTGTTTTCTGTCTATGACGCAGAAAACAATGTGGTATTAACAGAGGAGGACTTAATTAATCTCTAACATGAAGGAAACAATTAAAGACGCGGGCTACTCGTATCTTGGCTTTTGCCGAGAGACGGGTAAGCACTGGCTAGTCAATAATGACACAGGTAAGCTTGAGGCGTTTGTGGCGAGGAAAAATCACGCAAGCTGGGGACTGGTGTATAAGAATACACACCTAGAGTTTGTGTGTTCATTAGCAAAATAACCTAACAACAATGAATAGAGAAAAATTTGTTGAAAAGCTCTTGTTTGATTACGACCTTATTGAAGTGGATGAGAGGTGCGACCACATGATTAAAGGCGCACTACTTGACGCTACTAAATATGAGGAAGTAAAAAAATTAGTAGTTAAACACTTGTAAAAATGACAAAAGAAAAATGGATTTACTATGTGCGCTGGACGATAGTGGCCGTCATCATCACTATTATAAGCTTGAGCATATAATGTGGCGCTGGATGGTGCGGTTTGTTTATTCCCTTCTACCTTAAGGCGCTTGAGGTAGATGAGGAGTGCGCAAGCATTCCGTTTATTAGTAATGCCTATGAGAAATGAAAACAACAAAAGAGGCCATAGTATCCTTGCACAACGAGCGCGAGGAACTGCAGGCAATCATAGTGCGCGACCACAAATCAGGCGAAGCCCTTATCTTTAAGGTAGAGAAGCTTGGTATGGATGAGATTGCGGACTTGTTTGCACAGGCCAGTGAGTCAAGGAAGGAGCTTGTTGGTTCGCGAGCCGTCATGAATGGCGGTAGCCAGCCGAAGCGCACAATTGACATGGAGACGGGGGAAGACAAGCGCCCGTAGATTTGTGCGCGGGGATGGGAGCGAGCGAGCTAATATAAGGGCTTTCGTGAAATCCCCAGAGTTATCCACAACATATCTGTTGTGCGTAATTTAGTTATAAGTTAGTATTAACCTAATGGCCAGAGAAAAGATGAAACAAGTGCCTGTGGGGTTTACTCCACGGCACAGAGAGATGATAGAAGAAATAATGAAAGAGCTTGGATATCCAAGTCTTGCCTCTGTAGTACAGCAGGCAATAGTGGATATGTACCAAGCAACGAAGACTCTTAGAGGTAACGATGAAAAACATGGCTCGTAAAACAATCGCATTTACAGAGAGGCAGGAGGAGATGATTAAGGAATTACAGGAGAAGCGTGGCTTCCCTACCTTCACCTCTGCTGTCCACTATTGTGTCGCAGAAACCCACGAAAAAAACTTCAAGGACTATGCGCAGAGAGCCAAGATGTCGCCCGAAGAGAAAGCCGAGAGTGATGTTAAAAAAGATGAGGCAAAGCTCAACCGAGAGATTGAGAAACAAAAGAAAATTGCCGAAACTCTTGGTGGTAAGGTCTTCGCTGAAGGTGGCGCACTTTATTGCGAGTATTTCACATACTCCAAAACAAGTCGCTATACGCAGAAGATGCCTCTATTGAACTTGACGGAGGAGCTGATTGCTAATCAGTATTTCCCAAGCAAGGAGGTGGTGGAAGAGTATCAGAAACAAGGTAAAACTGATTACACAAATGCAGAATAAAGCCCAAAGAATTGCGACCAAGCGACTGAAGCGTAAACGCAAAGTTGCTGGTAAGAAGGAGAACGCGAAGAGTTTGAAAAAGAATTTTCACCTCGTTGTTCTCGGTAAGAAGACAAAGAATGTGCGCAAGAAGAAATCGCGCGTCATCAAGCCCTATCGAATCATGCGTGTTCAACAGCAGATAGATAAGCTTGAAGCGGGAGTAAGGGGTTTAGACCATAAAGACCCAAATCGAGCTAGGTTGCTGAAACGGCTCGAAGAGAAGAGAAAGCTTATCGGCAACCAAACCTATGAGCTAAGTAAAAAAGAAGCAGATGCACAAAGAAGCCTCACAAAGAGTAGATAAGTGGAACAGCTACAGGTTTTCTCTTGACGACAAGCTTAAGGAGATTCTGATGACTGTGGACCAACGCGCAGAGATTACCTTTATCTTAGATGAATTAGAGAACGTGTTTAACGAAGTCAATAAAACTGGCGATGAGAGTAGCATTTGACATAGATGACACTCTTATCGTTCCTTCGGTTGCTACGGGGTCTGATAGAGACACTCCCAACTACGAAACTATTGCCATTCTTAAATGGTTTCAGGCTCAGGGTCATGAGATTATTCTTTGGTCTGGGTCGGGAATAGATTGGGCGAAGACGTGGGGTGAAAAACTTGGTCTCCAACCATTTCTGGTCGCAGTTAAAGGAGACCCATTCGTTGAAGCTGATATTTGCTTCGATGACTGTGATGTGGATTTGGCGAAAGTGAATGTGAAAGTGAAAAGGCTGAACAATGGTATCAGTAGGGCGGAATGGAATAAAACTAAACAACCAGCATGAAAAAACCATTTGATAAACAGGATATGGCTGAGTGTGCTAAAAGAAATCTTTTTAGTCATAGACACAAGTTATGTAGATGCTATAAGAAAGACTATCCTTTACCAAATGATTATTTCCAGATATCTGAATATCAAAGAAAAATGTACGAGATGATTATGGAAAATCAGAAGCTCGCCTTTTCTCCAATCTACATTCGCAAGGCAGGCAGGAAAACACTCAATGATATGCTCGAAGGAAAGTATCATATAGGCTATGACTTCGCTGCTCGATTGAAATGGTGGCAGAGGCTTCTTGTCTGGCTAGGCTTCAGGAATAGGTGGGTGGATAAAAACTGCCTAGTCATAATGAGAAAAGACGACCTCGGTAAGATGGAGGTAGTAGATGTGAACTATGGTACCGATAAGTGTTATCTAACCTACACAGATGAACTGGAAGGTGGTGGCCATCTGACTTGTGCCTATAATCACAAAGAAGGAGAAGAATGTTTAATGGATAATAAAGAACTGATATGAAACCCCTCTTCCTAGACGTAGAAACCACAGGTACCAAACCAGAAGACAGGCTTATTCAGCTTGCCTATAAGCTTGGTGAGACTTATGGGAACTGCCTTTTCAAACCTCCAGTGCCTATCTCAATTGAAGCCATGGCAATTTGCCATATCACCGAAGAGGACGTGGCTGATTGTCCGCCATTCCAGGAACACTCACTCTCTAAAGAACTTCAAGGCCATTTAGATGATATGTCAGTGGTGCTGGTGGCTCACAACGCGCAGTTCGACATGAAGTTTATTGAGAAAGAGGGTATAAAGCTCCCTCCTTGCCATATCTGCACCATGAAAATGGCTCACCACCACGATAAGAAAGGTGAGCTAGACAAACATACCCTCCAATTCCTCCGCTACCTCTACGGGCTGAAGTTTGAGACCAGAATTGACCCGCATGATGCGATGTCAGACGTTTTAGTGCTTGAAAAGCTCTTCGCCTACTATGCCGAACACTACTCTATTGAGGAGATGATAGAGGTCTCTTCAAAGCCGATTCTTCTCAAGCGCTTTCCTTTTGGGAAGTATAAAGGAGAGTGGTTTAAGGATGTAGTGAAGCGGGACCTTGAGTATATGCTGTGGATGAGACGGGGGATAACTGACCTAGATGAGAACCTCAAATATACGCTAGAATATTATATAAACAACCGCTAACATGGCCAATAGAGAATTTGAAACTGGTGCAAATAGAAATGGAGCTGATGGGAAACTTCATCCTTACGGCTTCAGGAACCCCTTGTGCGAGCATTCTTTTTATAAGTACATGGATATCCACCGAGTTCTTGAAGACGGCTCCTTAAGAGAACCCGATAACTGGTGGAAGGGCTGGGACAGGAAAGTGTCGCTTGATAGTATGGTGCGCCACGTTAAAGACCTTGAGAATATCCACGCTGGTTATTTTGTCTATAAAGAGAAGATTGAAGGGGGTGAGCTAACTTATGTCTTCTATAATGAGCCGACAAATATACCTGCACACTGGCATCGTGTGACGGAGGAAGAGGCGTGTAATGCAATAGATTTTAATTCAAACGCTTATAAGCTAGAAGTGCTTAAGAGTCAGTTTCATGTTCTATCTCCAGATTCATAAGTAGAGCCAGTTCATACTCTAGCCTGCCCCCCTGAGAAGTTTCCCAGCCCTCCATCATATACATCTTTGGTCTATTGAGAAAAATCCACATCAAATCTCTGGCGAGATACTGCTCCCACGTCCAGCCGACAGTTTCTAGCTTGGCTGGGTTAAAGCAGGGTTCGTCCATCAAAGCTTCAATTTCATAAAAGCGAGCAAGGTTTTTCTTTTGCTGTTCTGGGTCACTATGGGTAATCGGACCTGATAAATAAATCATAAAAAGAGTGTGGGGCGACCGAGGCCGCCCCACAGTTACCAGCTGATGAACAAGTCATGTTTGTCAGCATGGAACTTGACCTTCGGACTGCCGAGTTTTGAAAGCGGCAACCCGACCACTTGCGCGTAACCGCCGTCGTACTTGAGGTAGCTCCCTGTGATTAGGAGGTACTTCTTGAACTCATGCACTGCACCGTTCAGCACCCGTTGGATGATGACCGAAGAAGTGATGAGCTTGTGTGCGTGTCCCATCGCCACCAAGTCCGCGAAGAACGAGGTGGAGATGCGCTCCAGGGCGAGCAGGGCCGTGCCGTCGAAGCGCGAACCTGTCCGACCGTGGAGTGTGTAGAGGATGTAGGTCTGCTGACCGACGCGGAGCTGTGTCCAGCAGGCATCTCCGAGGTACTTCACGTCCAGTTGGCGACAGAGCGCCTTCGTGACGTTGAACCCTGAGTCCTTGTAGATGCGCTCCTCGTGGTTGCCCGTGTGTGCGCCGATGATGAGCTTGGCATCAGCCAGAGGCTGCAGCCAGTCCACCATCTGTCCGTACTGGTCGTCGGGGTTTTTGTCTTGTTCGTAGACCCCAGCCCCGACCGAGTGACGCGTCGCGGTTTCGAGCAGGTCGCCCATCAGAAGAACGTAGAGCTTGTTCTTCAGACAGTAGTCGAGCATCGCCAGGAAGCGAGGCTTGTCGAACTGCGGCGAACCGTAGTGGCAGTCTCCGATGAACATAAGTTCGGCGTATTGCTGGCCTTTCTTGAGAGCCAGTCGAACCTTGTTCAATCGGATTTGTCTTCCGATGAGCTTGTCGCTTGGTCTCACGATTTCCTCCTTGTTGTGGTGTACTTTCTACATTAATTGTATCATCGTGGTCTTGTAATATTGTTGCAAAAAATGGGGATAACACACAACAGAATAGCCCCAGAAGGGCTATTCTTGCGGGATTATATTATCACAACCGACCCCCCCTACTTAGCGAAATGGGCCGAAGCCCCAGGGGTTTTTGTGGCCGACTGTGCGGGAGTTCCGAATACGGGCTACTTCACCAGAGAGACTATCCCGATAACAACTCTGGCTAGGGTGCAATATCGCAATAGCACCCAAGTGAGTATATTATACTATAAAAAAAGAGGGTGGGAACTGACGTATACCGCCAGGCCACCCCCTTATTTGGTTCTCCAAGTACGGTTGAACAGCTTTTTGGAAAGCAGGAACCGTTGCTTGGCGGATAGTGTTTTC